>NZ_JVGR01000024.1:0-41435 GCF_001073005.1 Streptococcus sp. 449_SSPC | reverse complement strand
AGGTGAGTTTTTTGTTTTATTCACTAGCTTGCTCCCATTGTTTAGAGAGGTAGCGAGAGTAGCTAGAGATGGCAAAGTTAACCACGAAATAAGCTAAAGCCACAATACCGTATAAGGTAAAGATTTGACTAGGTTCGTAGTAACCACCCATCAAAATCTGACTCTTACCAAACAATTCTTGTAAGGCGATAACAGAGTAAAGGAAAGAAGTATCCTTGATAACTGTTACGAATTGAGAGATGATAGATGGCAACATCTTACGAATAGCTTGTGGGAAGATGATGTAAATAAAGATTTGTTTGTTGTTAAATCCTTGAGACAAGCCGGCTTCCGTTTGGCCATGGTCAATAGAGTTCAGTCCCCCACGAATGATTTCCGCCAAGGCAGCTGAAGTAAAGACCGTGAAAGAGGTAATCCCTGCAGCGGTTGACTTGAGTTGGAAGACCAGGAAGATAATGAAAATCCAAAGCAAGTTAGGAACATTACGGACGAACTCAACGTAGATAGAAGCAATCCAACGCAGAATAGGATTCTTTCCGTTACGCATCACCGCCAGAATAGTTCCGAACAGGGTAGATAGCACGATGATGAAGAAAGACAAGTAAAGAGTCGTCCACATCCCTTGTGCCAAGAATTTAAGGTTAGTAGCTGATAAAACTTCTGACATAGTGGACCTCCTTAGTAAGCTTTCTTATTCTCTTCTTCTTTACGACGTGCCCAAGTAGCTAGAGGGAAACACATGATAAAGTAGAGGAAGGCAGCCCCAGCAAAGGCCGGCACATAGTTAGTGGTATCATAAGCCCAAGCCTTAGCAGTGAACATGATATCTGCCCCAGAGATAATGGCAACTGTAGAAGTATTCTTAATCAAGTTAACCACTTGGTTGGTCAATGGTGGCAAGATAGTACGGACTGCTTGAGGCAAGATGATGATACGCATGGTATCAGCGTAGGTGAATCCTTGAGACAAAGCGGCTTCGGTTTGACCTTTAGGAACTGCCTCGATACCTGTACGAATAATTTCAGAGATATAGGCTCCTGTGTAGACACCCACACAAAGGATAGCTGTCAATGAAATTGGAATCATGACATGACCATCAGTCAAGATTGAAATCCCATAGAAGACAACCACGAATTGCACAAGCAAGGGTGTATTTTGGAAGATTTCGACATAAACACGTGAAATGCCACGAAGGACTTTGTTGTGAGTAGAGCTCATAGCCCCAAAGATAAGCCCAAGAAGAAGGGCAACAATCAAGGCACCAATTGAAATGCCAAGGGTGTAAAAGAAACCTTTGGCAAACTGCCCAAAGTTAGCGAAGAAAGCAGTCCAACGTTCAAGAGCGAAAGGACTAGCCGTTTCAGTTAAAAGATACATAAATTCAGGACTCCTTTCTATTTATCTTCAGCCTTAGCTGGTTTCAAGTGATACTTATCGTAGAGTTTTTGAAGGCTACCATCTTTTTGCCATTTAGCAATCAAATCGTTGGTATAGTCAATCAACTCTTGATTAGACTTACTTGAAGCGATACCGTATTCTTGCGTTTTGAAACCTTCATCCAGAATCTTGGTTTTATCACTTTCATAACCTGACAAGATTGATTTATCCCCAGCAAAGGCGTCAATACGGTAAGCATAGAGTGATACGGCTAACTCAGGATAAGATCCGAGTTGGACGTAGTCAAACTTAAGATTGTTAGCTGAAGCGTACTCTTCAACAGCAGCTTTAGCAGATGATCCCTGAGAAACCCCGATAGTTTTACCGTTAAGATCAGAAAGTTTCTTGTAGCCAGATTTGGTTTGAACGAGGAAACCGATTTGGTCGTAGTAATAAGGGTTTGACATAGCATATGAAGCCTTACGCTCATCTGTAATGGTATAAGTAGCGATAAGCATGTCAATAGTTCCATTGTCCATAAGGGCTTCACGAGTTTGTGGGGTAACCGCTGTAAAATTCACCTTAACCTTAAGTTCTTTGGCGATTTTCTTAGCAAGATCAATTTCCATCCCTTGATAGGTATTGGTTTTGGCTGAGTAGTAACCAAAGTTTGGGACATCTTGTTTGACACCAACGTTTAGAGTCCCTTTTTTGACAATTTTTTGAATTGCAGCACTATTGAGTAGCTTACTGCTTTCATCTGCCTGACTACTTTTAGTGTTCCAGAGGAGAACTGCTAGAAAAGCTATAACAGAGATAGCTAAAATGCGACTAAGTTTCTTGATTAACATAAGCCCTCCTTAGGCGTCCACTTGGACACGATCAGAGTTGTGGTCGATAATCTTAGAAAGGAATTGAACTGCACGAGGTTCAGTTGGATTGTCGAAGAAACCATCCACATCCGTAGTGTCTACAAGAACCTGACCTTCAGCCATGAAAATGATACGGTCAGCCACACTGCGGGCAAAGCCCATTTCGTGGGTTACGACAACCATGTTCATGCCACCTTTGGCAAGTTTTTGCATAACCGCAAGCACGTCACCAATAGTCTCTGGGTCAAGGGCTGACGTTGGTTCGTCAAAGAGCAAGAGCTCAGGATTCATGGCAAGACCACGGGCAATAGCGATACGTTGTTTTTGCCCACCAGAAAGCATACCAGGGTATGAATCCTTCTTGTCCCACATGTTAACGTAGCGAAGGAATTTTTCAGCAGTCTTTTCAGCCTCTGCCTTACTGATTCCAAGAACCTTGATAGGTGCCAAGGTAACATTTTCAAGAACGGTTTTGTGAGGGTAGAGGTTAAAGTGTTGGAATACCATCCCCGCTTCTTTACGCAATTCTACCAAGTCTTTGGCAGAAGCTTCCGTAACATTATGTCCGTTAACGATAAGCGTACCGTTATCGATTGATTCTAAGGCGTTGATAGTACGGATGAGAGTGGATTTCCCAGACCCAGAAGGTCCCAAGAGAACCACAACTTGTCCTTTTTCAATTTCTAGATTGATGTCACGAAGTGCATGATAATCTCCGTAATATTTATTGACATTTTTAAATTCGATAAGTGCCATAAGTGCCTCCTAAAATTTTACATTAATATATGTAACAACAAGAGTGTATTTTACTATAGATATAGTAAAATGTCAAAAATGTTTGAAAATTCAATCATAATGTTTGTCTTTTAACCGATTACACATAGCAAAGCTATCTTAAAAAACAAGAAAAGCTTGTATATCAGCTCAATATCTATAGTAGAAACTTGGTCCTTAACCTATTTTTTGGTATAATATGTTTGATACGTAAAGTTTTCTACTTTACAAAATTGAATGACTTAAGAAAACCGATGAGGTGTTTATATGAAAAAAATTCTAGTAGTTGATGATGAAAGACCAATCTCGGATATCATCAAGTTTAATCTGACTAAAGAGGGTTATGAAGTTGTTACGGCTTTTGATGGTCGTGAAGCTTTAGAGCAGTTTGAAGCTGAAAAACCAGACTTGGTCATCCTGGACTTGATGTTGCCTGAACTAGATGGCTTAGAAGTTGCTAAGGAAATTCGAAAGACAAGTCATACACCAATTATCATGCTCTCCGCTAAGGATAGCGAGTTTGATAAGGTTATCGGACTAGAAATTGGGGCAGACGACTATGTGACGAAACCATTTTCTAATCGTGAATTGTTGGCACGTATCAAAGCTCACCTGCGTCGTACAGAGACTATTGAAACAGCAGCAGAAGAAAGCTCTAACTCTGGCAAGCAGGAGATTTCAATTGGTGAGTTGATTATTGTTCCAGATGCGTTTGTTGCTAAAAAACGTGGAAATGAAGTTGAGCTCACACACCGTGAATTTGAGTTGCTTTTCCATTTGGCAACTCATATGGGACAAGTGATGACGCGTGAGCATTTGCTTGAAACTGTTTGGGGCTATGACTATTTTGGTGATGTTCGTACGGTTGACGTAACCATTCGTCGTCTCCGTGAAAAAATTGAAGATACACCTAGTCGTCCTGAATATATTTTGACTCGACGTGGTGTTGGTTATTATATGAAGAATTATGACTAGTATTGGCTTAAACATCACAAGCTTTGAACTAGCCTTACTCTTTACGCTCCTCTTTGTGGCTTTCTACTTTATTTTTCTTGCATATCGTGATTATCGACGAGTCAAAAATATTCGAAAGTTGACCAAGAGGGTCAAGTCCTTAATGGCAGGTAACTATAACGAGGAGTTACGCTTAAAGGGTGATCCAGAGCTTTTAGAGCTAGCTGACAGCTTGAATGATTTATCGGATGTCTTTCGTCTGACGCATGAAAATCTAGCCCAGGAAAAAAACCGCTTATCATCAGTTCTTTCTTACATGAGTGATGGGGTTATTGCGACAAATCGTCGTGGTCAAATTACCATGATTAATAGCACAGCTCAGCGTTTGTTGAATCTAGATTTTGAAACAGCGACACAGATGTCCATTTTAGATTTATTAGATGGCGAAAATCCCTATACTTATAGTGAATTGCTGTCTAAGACTCCTGAAATTCATTTGTCACGTCGAGATGCCAATGATGAGTTTGTGACCCTACGTGTTAATTTTGCCCTTATTCGTAAAGAATCAGGTTTTATCTCAGGTCTGGTTGCCGTTCTTCACGATGCTACTGAGCAAGAAAAAGAAGAGCGTGAACGTCGACTCTTCGTCTCAAACGTTAGTCATGAGTTGCGTACACCTTTGACTTCTGTAAAATCCTATCTGGAGGCACTTGATGATGGTGCTCTCGACGAAGAGATTGCTCCTAACTTTATCAAAGTTTCTTTGGATGAGACCAATCGTATGATGCGAATGATTTCTGACCTCTTGGCACTGTCTCGTATTGACAATAAGAGTACCCAACTTGACGTTGAGATGACCAATTTCACGGCCTTCATGACCTATATATTGAATCGTTTTGATCAGATTAAAAGTCAAGAAACCAATACAGGTAAAACTTACGAAATCATTCGAGATTACCCAGTAAACTCAATTTGGGTAGAGATTGATACAGATAAGATGACCCAGGTCGTGGATAATATTCTTAACAATGCCATCAAGTATTCGCCTGATGGTGGTGAGATTACAGTGTCTATGAAGACAACTGACTCACAGTTGATTGTTTCTATTTCTGACCAAGGTTTGGGTATTCCTAAGAAAGATTTGCCTTTGATTTTCGACCGTTTTTACCGTGTTGATAAGGCCAGAAGTCGTGCCCAAGGTGGAACTGGTCTAGGCTTGTCCATTGCAAAAGAAATTATTAAACAACATAAGGGCTTTATTTGGGCTAAGAGTGAGTATGGTAAGGGTTCAATTTTTACAATTGTGCTTCCATATGACAAGGATGCCATGATGGTTGATGAATGGGAGATGGAGTAGAAATGACCTCAGATTTAGGGTTTAAATATAGTATTTTGGCTTCAGGGTCAACTGGTAATTCCTTTTACTTGGAAACTCCAGAGAAGAAGATTCTTGTAGATGCTGGTTTGTCTGGTAAGAAAATCACAAGTTTGCTAGCTGAGATTGATCGTGAACCGAGTGATTTGGATGCAATCTTAGTAACGCATGAACACAAGGATCACATCCATGGTGTAGGCGTTTTAGCTCGTAAATATGGCATGGATATCTACGCAAATGAGAAAACCTGGCAAATTATGGATAGTAAAAATATGCTTGGTAAGATTGATAATAGCCAGAAACATGTTTTTTCTCGTGATAAGCTTCTGACCTTTGGAGACATTGATATTGAGTCTTTTGGAGTTAGTCACGATGCTATTGATCCACAGTTCTATCGCTTTATGAAAGATGGAAAGAGTTTCGTTATGTTGACGGATACGGGTTATGTTTCTGATCGTATGGCAGGTATTATTGAGAATGCCGACGGCTATCTGATTGAGTCCAATCATGATGTTGAAATCCTTAGAGCAGGTTCATATCCTTGGTCAACCAAGCAACGTATCCTCTCTGATCAAGGTCACTTGTGTAATGAAGATGGAGCGGATGCTATGATTCGCACCATCGGTAATAAAACTAAAAAGATCTACTTGGGTCACCTTTCCAAAGAAAATAATATCAAGGAGTTGGCCCACATGACGATGGAAAATCAGTTGGCACGTGCTGACTTTGGTGTTGGAACTGACTTTAAAGTTTATGATACCTCACCAGACACAGCGACTCCACTGACAGACATTTAAAAATAGCAGAAGAGCTGCACTAATACGTTTAGTGCAGCTTTTTAAAAGGAATGTATTTATGAAAGTAATTTATCTCTCGTTAGGGTTTGTCTCGCTCGGTTTGGGAATTCTTGGGATTCCCCTCCCTATCTTACCCACAACACCTTTTCTACTTTTAGCCATTGCTTGCTTTGCTAGAAGTTCCAAACGTTTTGAGAAATGGTTATATCATACTAAGCTGTATCAAAGTTATGTAGCCGATTTTCGAGAAACCAAATCAATTGCCAAAGAACGAAAGAAAAAGATTATCATCCAAATCTATGTTTTGATGGCAATTTCAATCTTTTTTGCCCCTATACTATGGGTGAAAATCGGACTCTTTTGCCTGACGGTCTTCATCACTTATTATCTCTTTAAGGTTATTCCTGATAAAGACTAAGCTATCATCAAAAAATGAGACTTCCAAGATGGAGTCTCATTTTATATTTTATTAATGTTTGCTACGTAATTTCTTACGGAGTTTATAGGCAAAATTGGCTAGTCCGTAAAGAGGGCTAACTGGAAGGTTGAATTCTCCAATGAATTGTTCAATACGTGGGTTAAATTTGGACTTGAAATTATACAAGCCACCATCTAGTGAATTTTCAATTCCTCCCATGTTTTGCCACTCAGCACCACGCTCAAAAGCGTGATTAGCTGTTTCATACCATGTCAGGATAGCCGGTTGATAACGGCGGTAATCTTCATCCATTCCTGCATAGATATTCTCAGACGTCTTGCCAAATTCGAGAACGAGTGTACCAGAGAGTGGGACCGTCTTATTTCCAGCATCAACTTTTTCTTGAAGAAAGTCAATTTCCTCTTTAAGTCTCTTGTGCTCTTGTTTATTGTTCTCGATTTTTCCTGGTTTAGTTTTTTCAGTGAACTTGGCTGCATCAGCAATGTTCTTTTCGAGTTGCTTATTGAGGTCTTTGAGACGAGCTGGTAAATCAAGAGTTGAGAGTGTAATGTAAGAAGATTCTGGGTAGGTAGTCAACAACTTTTCATAATAATCAATGCCACGAAGGTGGATGTTCTTACGGGCCTCAGTCTTCTTCATCAAAGATGCGAATTGTTCAAGAAGCTCAGTGCCACCAAATTGGACTGAAATCCCCTTATTTCGAGCAGTACGAACAGCCTGCTTGGTACTCTTAGAGAGTTGTTCCTCAGTGAAATCTTCCTTATGGATATTAGCCTGGAAGCGTGGTTGAATATTTTCAGCCATATCTTCAGTGAGGCCAGTCCATTCAACGCCAAGAGCTTGGATGGACTTGGCAATTGCCATAGTCTCTTCACGGATTTCAGCTTCTTGTGAGATCAAGTTTTTTGTCACAAAGAGACTTGGGTCAAATTTCACAAAGAGGGCACGCTTTGTTTTGGCATATTTTTTAAGCGAAGCCATAACAAAGGCGAGCAACTCTTTATCTTGATAGTCCATAATAGGTCCACGAGGGATATAAATCATAGAAAAGCCAAGAGGGAGTGGCTGAATAAGGACACTAGCGACAGCAACGAGATTACCATCTTGATAGAAACCTAGGCGGTCATTTCCCCAACTATCCTTGATTTTAGCCCATGAACTACTCTGTAATAAATTCGTTTGAGGACTATCTATAACAAAGCGGTCATGCTCAGAAGTACTGAGTCCAGTTTTATAGGTATACATATTATTCTAGAACCCACTTTCTAATAGCGTAAGCGACACCAGATTCATCATTTGATTTTGTGATGTGTTTCGCAATTTTCTTCATTTCTGGATTACCATTTTCCATAACAACAGGAGAGCCAACGACTTCAAGCATAGCACGGTCATTTTCTTCATCACCGATAGCCATTGTTTCTTCTTTAGAAAGACCGAGTTTCTCAGCAAGATGGGTTACAGCAATCCCTTTGTTGGCTGTTTTCTTGAGAATTTCTAGATAAAATGGTGTTGATTTTACAATGGTAAAGCGGTCATAAAATTCCTGTGGAAGTTTGGCAATGGCTGCATCAAGAATTTCAGGCTCATCGATATACATGGCCTTAACAAATTCCTTGTCAGCTACCTCCTCAGGTGTACGATAATAAATCGGCATATGGACAAGTGTAGACTCATGAACTGTATAGCGTCCAATGTTGCGATTACTTGTGTAGATACCATCTTTAGTAATGGCGTGAGAATGAACACCAAGTTTGTTAGCCAAAACCTCAATGTCAAGGTAGTCTTCGTATGAAAGTGTCTCACGAATCAATTCATTACCAGTAGAAGTTTCTTGGACAAGACCACCATTAAAAGTGATAACATAGTCTCCGTCTTGGTTGAGATTGAGCTCTTCAAGAAGTGGAAATACTCCTGGAATAGGGCGACCAGTCGCAATAACAACCTTTACACCAGCAGCTTTAGCATCTTGAATCGCTTGAAAGACCTCCGGTGTAACTTGACGTTGGCTATTTAAAAGCGTTCCATCAATATCAACAGCAATAAGTTTAATAGACATAATAATTACCTGTTTCGTTTAGTTAGTTTCCCTTCTATTTTACTAAAATTTAGGCGCTTTGTCATAGTTCTTCCTGAGAAAAGTATTATTGTCTCTTTAAAGAAGTAGATTAGGTAAGAATTGCCCAAATGCTTTTTAATTGGTAAAATAAGGTCAGACAATAAAGGAGAGGTAAAGTGATTCGAGCAACTAACCAATTGACGGAGCAAGAACGGAAGGCGGCAAAAGTATTGATTGCTAGCTGCCAAGCCCATGATCAAACCTTTCGAGAACCCTATCTCTCCAATATGCTTAATTTTAATCCCAATATGCCGGCCTTTTTCCTTTATTATCAAGAGGGAGAGTTGCTTGGCTTATTAACGGTTTATGCGGATGATGAAGACGTTGAAGTGAGCATCCTAGTGGACCCTAGTCATCGTCGTGAGGGGATTGCGCGTGCGATGTATAGAAGCTTTGAAAAAGAAATGGCATCTTATCCTATTCGCTCAGTGACCTTTCAGACGGAGCGTGTTTTTCTAGATGGTCATCCTGATTTGGCAAGTCATTGGGGTTTGGTTGAGGATGAAGAGACGGAAACCTGGCTAGGGCGAGATAGAACACCATATGCTCTGGATTCCCGTTCAGATGTCAAGGTGCTCTTAGCTGAACCTTCTTACCTAGATGAAATTGCCCAACTCCAGCACCAAGCCTTTTCTGATGCAGAGGAAACACTTGAAGTAAGTCGCAGATACATTACAGAGGCCTTGGAGGATTCCGATAGCCTGCTTTACATCCTACTCAAAGAAGGTCAAGTGATTGGAGTTTGTACGGTTGATTTATCTGGGAATAGCAACTACCTTTATGGACTTGCCGTAGCAGAAGCTTATCGTGGCCAAGGCTATGGAAGCTATCTGGCAAAATCAGTCGTCAACCAACTTATTGCGCAAAATGACAAGTCCTTCCAAATTGCAGTGGAAGATAGCAATGTAGGTGCCAAACGCTTGTATGAAAAGATTGGCTTTGTCAAACAAACCCAGGTGGTTTACTTGAAGCAGAAAGGGTAAACGCAATGTTGAAACTCTCTTTGAGGTTAGAGTTGCTATCGTCTTAAGTAAAAAGTAGTTTTAGAACAGAATGGAGTATAAATGGAAATTAAAATCAAAAACAAAATTAAAGTAGGCGACCAAACGGAAATTATCGAAGAAATCCACACTTGTGAGGTTATGGAAAAAGGGGATTATACCTATCTTGTTCATCATAATTCCGAGAAAGAAAAAGTGGTTATTAAGTTGAATCAGGATGAGCTAGTGATGACACGCTTTTCTAATCCTAAATCCATTATGCGTTTTTCTGCTAAAGTACCTGCCTTGGTCCACATTCCGACACCGCTTGGTACCCAGCATTTTCTGACAGACACTAGTTTATTTGCCCATGACTCTAATGGACAGACAGTTGATATTCATTATCAATTGAAACATCCAGAAACAGAAGATGTTTTTGCTGATTATGAATTAGAAGTTTCTTGGTTTTAATTTTTGAAAAAATAGAATCATTTTGCTTGAATAAAGAATAATTTATGATAAAATGTTTAGTACAAATAAGGGAGTAGCAGGTGACTGTAATCATGAGATTTGATTAACAGTTGCGATTATGTCGTCATTACGAAATTTTATATTTCCGGCATATTCTTAAACAGCGAGACTTGTTTTTTATTAAACAAGTCTCTTTTTGTATGATTTTTTATATAAAAAGAGTCTTGTTAGCCATTTTTCCCTATATAGAAGGAGGAGATTATTTTGTCTAAAGAACAAAGTAAAACCTTGTTTTACACACAAGGAGAGGAAGAAGTCCTAAAAAACTTGGACACTTCTGTTGATGGTTTGTCTACTGCACAAGCCAAGGAACGTTTAGATGCCTATGGCTATAACGAGTTGGATGAAGGTGAAAAACGTAGCCTCTTGTCAAAATTCATCGATCAGTTTAAAGATTTGATGATTATCATCTTGCTTGTCGCTGCCGCCCTTTCTGTTATTACAGAAGGTATGCATGGTTTGACGGATGCCTGCATTATTTTAGCCGTTGTTGTTTTGAATGCAGCCTTTGGTGTTTATCAAGAAGGACAAGCAGAAGCGGCTATTGAAGCCCTCAAAAACATGTCTAGCCCTATGGCTCGTGTGCACCGTGATGGCCATGTCGTTGAAATTGATTCACGCGAATTGGTTCCTGGAGATATCGTCTTGCTTGAAGCAGGTGATGTTGTTCCTGCGGATATGCGCTTGCTCGAAGCTGCCTCACTTAAGATTGAAGAAGCAGCCCTTACCGGTGAATCCGTTCCAGTTGAAAAGGACGTTACCGAGACAGTTGAAGCAGAGGCGGGTATCGGTGACCGTGTGAATATGGGTTACCAAAACTCTAACGTTACTTATGGTCGTGGTACTGGAGTTGTAACCAATACTGGTATGTATACTGAGGTCGGTAAGATTGCCGATATGCTGGCTAATGCGGACGAATCACAAACGCCATTGAAACAAAGCTTGGAGCAATTGTCTAAGACCTTGACTTATCTTATTGTCGCTATTGCCTTGGTGACATTCTTGGTTAGTGTCTTCATTCGTGGCGAACAGCCTCTTGAAGGCTTGATGGTTGCCGTTGCTCTAGCCGTTGCAGCCATTCCTGAAGGTTTGCCTGCCATTGTAACCATTCTCCTGTCACTTGGGACAACGACCCTTGCTAAACGCAATTCGATTGTTCGTAAATTGCCAGCAGTTGAAACCCTCGGTTCAACTGAAATTATCGCATCTGATAAGACTGGTACCTTAACCATGAACCAAATGACTGTTGAAAAGGTCTATACTAACGGTCAATTGCAAAATGCTTCTACGGAACTTGGTGCTGATAATACGACCCTTCGTATTATGAACTTTGCCAATGATACTAAGGTAGATCCAGACGGTAAACTAATCGGGGACCCAACGGAAACAGCTCTTGTTCAATTTGGTTTGGACCACAATTTTGATGTGCGTGACGTCTTGAAATCAGAGCCTCGTGTGGCAGAATTGCCATTTGACTCCGACCGTAAGCTCATGTCTACTATCCATAAAGAAGCGGATGGCACATACTTTGTAGCTGTTAAAGGTGCGCCTGACCAATTGCTCAAACGTGTGACTCGTATTGAAATCAATGGTGAGGTCCGTCCTATCACGGATGAAGACAAACAAGCTATCCTTGCGACTAATAAGGACTTGGCAAAACAAGCCCTTCGTGTCTTGATGATGGCTTATAAGACAACGAATGACATTCCTACCTTGGAATCTGCAGTTGTTGAGTCTGATTTGATTTTCTCAGGTTTGGTAGGTATGATTGACCCAGAACGTCCAGAAGCAGCAGAAGCTGTCCGTGTCGCTAAAGAAGCGGGGATTCGTCCAATCATGATTACAGGTGACCACCAAGATACAGCGGAAGCAATCGCTAAGCGTCTTGGTATCATCGATCCAAATGATACGGAAGATCATGTCTTTACTGGCGCTGAGCTTAATGAGCTTTCTGATGAAGAATTCCAAAAAGTCTTCAAACAGTACTCTGTCTATGCGCGTGTGTCTCCTGAACACAAGGTTCGTATCGTTAAGGCTTGGCAAAATGATGGCAAGGTTGTTGCCATGACAGGTGATGGGGTTAATGATGCGCCTTCACTTAAAACAGCTGATATTGGTATCGGTATGGGAATTACAGGTACAGAGGTTTCTAAGGGTGCTTCAGATATGGTTCTTGCCGATGATAACTTTGCGACAATTATCGTTGCCGTAGAAGAAGGACGTAAGGTCTTCTCAAATATTCAAAAATCAATCCAATACCTCTTGTCAGCCAACATGGCCGAAGTCTTCATTATCTTCTTTGCTACACTGTTTGGTTGGGATGTGCTTCAACCAGTACACCTTCTATGGATTAACCTAGTCACTGATACACTTCCAGCTATCGCACTTGGGGTTGAGCCAGCTGAACCAGGTATTATGACTCACAAACCTCGTGGTCGCCAATCAAACTTCTTTGATGGTGGTGTCTTCGGAGCGATTATGTATCAAGGTGTTTTCCAAACTATCCTTGTTCTTGCAGTATATGGTTGGGGCCTTGCCTTCCCAGAGCACCATACGCAAGCAGAAATTCATGCGGATGCCCTTACAATGGCCTTTGCAACACTTGGACTAATCCAGTTGCTCCATGCCTTTAACGTTAAATCAGTTTATCAATCAGTCTTTAAAGTTGGTCTCTTTAGAAATAAGACTTTCAACTGGGCAATTCCAGTAGCCTTCGTTCTTTTGATGGCAACTATCGTAGTTCCTGGATTTAATAACCTTTTCCATGTGTCACACCTTAGTCTGACACAATGGCTTGCGGTTATTGTAGGTTCCTTCTTGATTGTGGTATTGGTTGAATTAGTCAAAGCTATTCAACGTGCCCTTGGTAAGGATAAAGACGCTATTTAAAACATAAAGTCAGAGATAATGGTCTCTGGCTTTTTCTTATCACATCTTGAATTCAGGAGGAGTCTTGTTTATAATTGAAGAGAAATGATTACAAGTTAAGGAGAAGGCCATGAACGAGACCATTAAGACACAACTCAATCACCGCAGCATCCGTCAATTTAAACCTCTAGCTTTGACACAGGAAGAAGTTGACCTTCTGGTTGATGTTGCCAGACATACGGCAACTAGTAATTTTAGACAATCCTATTCGATTATCAGTATTACTGATCAAAAATTGAAGGAAGAAATTGCTGAAATTGCGAATCAGCCTTATATTCCAAATGCTGGTCATCTTTTTGTATTTGTTGTAGACCAAAGACGTAATACTTTGATTGCAGAGGCAAAGGGTGCTGAAGCCTTGGTGCAAGGTAGTCCCGAACGCTTTATCTCGGCCTTTTCAGATGCAATGATTGCTGCTCAAAATGTGGTAGTAGCTGCTGAGAGTTTAGGTATGGGAACAGTTTATTTGGGTAGTATCTTGAATGATAATGCCAAGCTTTCGGAGCTTCTCAAACTTCCAAAGTATGTATATCCTGCAGTAGGCCTAGCAGTTGGTTGGCCAGATCAGGAACCACAGCTAAAACCTCGTTTGCCACGTCACGTTATCCATATGGAAAATTATTATCAGGATTTAGAAAATCCCTTGGAGGAGCTAAAAGATTACGACGCTGAAGTCCATGAGTATTATGATCTCCGCGATCTCAATAATAGGGTTGATGAATTTACGACTCAGATTGCTAAGACCATGGATAAATCCGTTGCCAATCGTGCTAATACCTTGAAGGATCTTCAAAAGCAGGGATTTTTCATCGACTAAAAAAACGACTCCCATAAGAGTCGTTCTACAAATCGAATAGTGTCATAGAGGAAAGGAACTCATTTGCTAGTTCCTTTTTTTCATATTCTAAAAACTCCGGCCGTTTCTTGACTAGGTTGTACCGTTTAGAGAGGTTCCATGTTCCAGTAGGATTGAGTTCAGGGTGATTGGAAACAAAGTTAATGGTTAAGTCCCATTCTCGTCGGTATCCAAGAGGACGCGAGTGATAGGTTACACCGTCAATAGTTACCGTCCCATAACTGCGGTGGGCATGACCAAAAATAACGTCTTTAACGCCATGTTTGACGAAAATCTGATGGAATTGTTCAGATCCTAAATAAGCGTTAAAAGGTTTAAAACGTTCGTGCGTCATGGTGAAACGACTGTGAGGAACGAAGTGCATGGCAACTATAAGGTTACTAGTATCTAATTCACTTAAGATATTGTCTAGCTTCTTGAGACTAGTTTGACAGATTTCGGGATCTGTACCCAATCGTTTAAGTCGTCGGTCGAACCAGAGTTGTTTCTTACGTTTAAGAATTTTATCCAATTTTTCATCAGAATAGGAATAATCATACCACCCATGAAAAGCCAATAATGTCTTACTTCCTAAATCAATTACCCGAAAATCAAGATTATCAATAAGCTCATCTTCTAAATCAAGCATATCATGATTGCCTAAATTATAGGTGACCTCGACCGCCTTAGACAGTTTTCGTAGGAAAGGTTTCGTGTCGATATAATAATGGTTAGAAATATCACCAGCAATATGGAGATGGCTAACTTCTTGATCTTTTAGGCACTTTATTAGAGTATCGATTTCATATGTTTCAAAGTGATTTAAATCAATATGTAAATCACTCATTACTGCAAGTCTTGTCATAGGAACATTGTAACAAAAAGGTTAAGGCTTGTCTGTAAATGAAGATGGTGGAAAATACTTGCCCTTGGACTACATTTTCATTATGATAAGAATATGGATATCAAGTTAGAAATACAAAAGATGGCCAAGGAAATTGGCATCTCAAAAATTGGTTTTACAACCGCTGATGATTTTGCCTATCTGGAAAAATCCCTTCGACTTGGCGTTGAAGAAGGGAGAACGACAGGGTTTGAACATAAAAATATTGAAGAGCGTATTTATCCTAAGTTGACTTTGGAATCAGCTAAAACCATCATTTCCATTGCAGTTGCCTATCCGCATAAGTTGCCACAACAGCCCCCAAAAACAGAATTTAAGCGGGGCAAAATCACTCCTAATTCGTGGGGCCTAGATTATCACTATGTTTTGCAGGACAAACTAAAACGCCTAGCAGAAGGTATTGAAAAACTGACGGAAAACTTCGAATATAAAGGTATGGTGGACACTGGGGCCTTGGTCGATACAGCAGTTGCCAAGCGAGCTGGTATTGGCTTTATCGGAAAGAATGGACTAGTGATTTCAAAAGAATACGGCTCCTACATGTATCTTGGTGAGCTCATCACTAATTTAGAGATAGAGCCAGACCAAGAAGTTGATTATGGTTGTGGGGATTGTCGTCGTTGTTTGGATGCCTGTCCGACATCTTGCCTTATTGGTGATGGGACTATGAATGCTCGTCGCTGCCTATCCTTCCAAACCCAGGACAAGGGCATGATGGATATGGAGTTTCGAAAGAAAATCAAGACTGTTATCTATGGGTGTGATATTTGTCAGATTTCTTGCCCATACAATAGAGGTATTGACAATCCCTTGGCTTCAGAGATTGATCCTGAGCTTGCCATGCCTGAATTGCTTCCATTTCTTGAACTGACCAACAAATCATTCAAGGAGAAATTTGGAATGATTGCCGGTTCTTGGCGAGGAAAGAATATTCTTCAGCGCAATGCCATTATTGCCTTGGCTAACCTTCATGATCGAAATGCCATTGTCAAACTGATGGAGATAATTGATAAGAATAATAATCCCATTCATACGGCAACTGCCATCTGGGCACTTGGGGAAATCGTTAAAAAGCCTGACGAGGCTATGTTAGACTATATGCGGGAACTGTCACCTAAGGATGAAGAATCCCAAGCCGAATGGGAGCTTGTGTGTGCAAAATGGCAAATTTAAGTGATTTATGCTAGAATTAAGCATAATACTATAAAATGGAGGAAACCTATCCATGGAAGTGGCAGAAATTCGCCAAAAAATCTCTGAAAATCAAGAGAAGCTCGTGAGCTTCGGGAGGTCTCTTTGACTTAGATCGTTTGGAAGAGGACATTGCGCTCCTTGAAAACCGAATGACTGAGCCAGATTTTTGGAATGATAATATTGCAGCTCAAAAAACTTCACAAGAGTTAAATGAGCTCAAAATGAAATACGAAACTTTCAACAATATGCAAGAACTCTCTGATGAAACAGAGCTTTATTTAGAAATGTTGGAAGAAGATGATAGTGTTCAAGAAGAGCTCGAAGAAACACTCGAAAAACTTGATAAGATTATGACAAGTTACGAGATGACACTGCTCTTGTCTGAACCATATGACCATAACAATGCCATTCTGGAAATTCACCCAGGATCTGGTGGTACAGAAGCTCAGGACTGGGCTGATATGTTGCTCCGTATGTACCAACGTTATGGAAATGCCAAAGGTTTCAAGGTTGAGACTTTGGATTATCAGGCTGGTGATGAAGCTGGAATTAAATCTGTAACCCTTGCTTTTGAAGGACCTAATGCTTATGGTTTCCTCAAATCAGAAATGGGTGTCCACCGTTTGGTTCGTATTTCACCATTTGACTCTGCCAAACGTCGTCATACCTCATTTACATCTGTGGAAGTTATGCCTGAATTGGATGATACCATTGAAGTTGAAATTCGTGATGATGATATCAAGATGGATACATTTCGTTCAGGTGGTGCTGGTGGTCAGAACGTCAACAAGGTTTCTACAGGTGTGCGTTTGACCCATATTCCAACTGGTATTGTTGTTGCTTCAACGGTTGACCGTACACAATATGGGAACCGCGACCGTGCGATGAAGATGCTTCAAGCTAAACTCTATCAAATGGAGCAAGAAAAGAAAGCAGAAGAAGTGAATGCTTTGAAAGGTGATAAGAAAGAAATCACTTGGGGAAGTCAAATTCGCTCATATGTTTTCACGCCATATACCATGGTTAAAGATCACCGTACAGGCTATGAAGTTGCCCAGGTTGATAAGGTAATGGATGGGGATATTGAAGGCTTCATCGATGCCTACCTCAAGTGGCGTATGGAAGAATAGTAATAACATACTTATTTCAAGTATTAATATACTCTATCTCAATGAAAGGAAGGCGTTCAGCTACTTTAGTAGTTGAATACTGACATTATGGCTCTTATTGAATTAAAAGATGTTACTAAGAAGTATGATAAGTCAACAACAGCCCTTAGACACATTGATTTGTCTGTTAACTCTGGGGAGTTTGTTTACTTAGTCGGCCCTTCTGGTGCTGGTAAATCAAGTTTAATTCGCTTGTTCTACCAAGAAGAAAAATTAACGAGTGGTTCTATGAAAGTTGGAGAGTTTGATTTAACCCGACTTCGTAAGAAAGATGTTCCACTCTTGAGACGTTCCATTGGAGTTGTTTTCCAGGATTATAAACTCCTTCCAAAGAAAACAGCTTTTGAAAATGTTGCTTATGCTATGGAAGTTATTGGAGAGAAACCTCGTCATATCAAGAAACGAGTGGCAGAAGTACTCGAGTTGGTTGGTCTTAAACACAAAATGCGTTCGTTCCCAAATCAATTGTCTGGTGGTGAGCAACAGCGTGTTGCTATTGCGCGTGCTATTGTAAATAATCCAAAAGTGTTGATTGCGGATGAACCAACAGGGAACTTGGACCCAGAGATTTCTTGGGAAATTATGCAGGTCCTTGAACGTATCAACTTGCAAGGGACTACCATTATAATGGCAACGCATAACTCAACTATCGTTAATAACCTTCGTCATCGTGTCGTAGCGATTGAGGAAGGACGTATTGTTCGCGATGAAGAGGAAGGAGAGTACGGTTACCATGATTAGACGCTTTTTCCGCCATTTAGGAGAATCGATTAAGAATCTCAAACGTAATTTGTTGTCGACACTTACGGCAGTATTTTCGGTAATGATTGTTCTTTCACTTTTAGGTGTCTTTGGCTCTGTTATCTTAAATACACAGAAATTGGCTTCAGATATTGAAAAGAACATTCAGGTCAATGTCTATTTGGATCCAGATTCATCAGATGCCTCGAAAACAGTCAAGGAACTTTCTGGACAGATTGTAGCTAATAAAGACTACCATAAGATTTATGATGCTTTGACCAAAATCAAAGGTGTAGATAAGGTTACCTTCTCTAGCAAAGAAGAACAAAAGAAACAACTCATTGAAACAATGGGGTCAAGTTTCGAGACAGCGACTGGGGATGCTAACCCACTATCTGATGTTTACATCGTTCAAACGAAATCACCAGATGATGTCAGTCGAGTTGCTAAGGAAGCTAAAGCCATTCAGGGCGTTGATAATGCTAACTTTGGTGGGTCAGATACCGAAATTCTGATGTCTACTATGAAACGTGTTCAATTTTGGGGAATCATTGCCACAGCTCTTTTAACGATTGTGGCTGTCCTATTGATTTCAAATACCATCCGTATTACCATTATGTCACGTGCGACTGAAATTCAAATCATGCGTTTGGTAGGTGCTAAGAATTCATATATTCGTCGTCCCTACTTGATGGAGGGTGCTTGGATTGGTGCACTTGGTGCTATCATTCCTTCTGGCCTCATTTATCTTTTGTATCACATGGTATACTCATCTTTGAACCCTGATTTCGTTAAAGGTGGTATTTCGATGTATGATCCAGAGTGGTTTGTCTATGCGGTTATCGGAACCCTCTTCGCAGTCGGTATTATTATCGGTTCGATTGGGTCACGTATGGCAATGCGCCGTTATTTGAAATACTAAGAGATTAAAGGAGAACTATTTTGGTTCTCTTTTTGTTTGTCCGGAGATTCAGAAAAGCAGATTTTCAACTATATCTCAAAATCGTCTGCTCAAAGCCCAAATCCAATCCCATATTTGGTATAATATTTAAAAAACATTGGAAAAGAGATGCATTATGACAAAGTTAGCTACCATTTGTTATATTGACAATGGAAAGGAGCTTTTGCTCCTACATCGTAATAAAAAGCCTAATGATGTTCATGAAGGAAAGTGGATTTCTGTCGGGGGAAAACTAGAAGCTGGAGAGACACCAGATGAATGTGCTCGTCGTGAAATTCTCGAGGAAACCCATTTTACAGTGACTGAGATGGATTTTAAAGGTATGATTACCTTCCCAGAATTTACCCCCGGTCATGATTGGTACACCTATGTCTTTAAGGTAACTGGTTTTGAAGGAGAACTCATCTCAGATGAAGAGTCTCGTGAAGGAACGCTTGAATGGGTACCATATGATGAGGTCTTATCTAAACCAACTTGGGAAGGTGACTATGAGATTTTCAAGTGGATTCTTGAAGATAGACCTTTCTTCTCTGCAAAATTTAGCTACGATCGTAACCAGAACTTGGTAGATAAAACTGTAACATTTTATGATAAATAGGGAGGAACTATGAAGCGTAAAAAAACAGAAAATTTTTCAGAAACATGGTTTTTTAAGTGGATATTGAATAATCAGGCTGTCGTAGCTTTTTTCATCTTACTTTTGATTGGTTTGACGGTTTTGATTTTTACCAAGATTAGTCCCATTTTTTCACCCGTCATCCAGTTTATGACCATTATTATGTTGCCATTGGTTATTTCCATGCTCCTTTATTATTTAATAAAACCTTTGGTACTACTTGTAGAAAGAACGGGATTGAGTCGAACCATGTCTATCTTGGTCATCTACGCTATTCTTGGCTTGCTCTTGGTTTGGGGGATTTCAACAGCCATTCCAAGCTTACAAAATCAAATTTTGATCTTAATAAGAAATGCACCATCATATATTGCACGTGCCAATAGTGAGACGGAACGTTGGATTAATCTTCCTATTCTTTCTAACTTCCACGGAGATTTAGAGTCCATGCTTAGTGATTTTTCAGCGAGAATGGTCAACTATGCTGAGAACTTTTCTTCATCTGCTTTGACGTGGGTTGGAACTTTTGCGAGCACAGTAGCAAGGGTGACAGTAGCTATTATTTTGGCACCTTTCATTCTCTTCTACCTTTTAAGAGATAGCCAAAAGATGAAACATAGCTTTGTCTCAGCCTTACCAACTCGCTTTCGTGAAACAACTGTTCGTATGCTTTCAGATATTAATAGTCAGCTCGAAGGCTATGTTCAAGGGCAGGTTACAGTCGCTATTGTCGTTGCTATCATGTTCTGTATTATGTTTAAGATTGTAGGACTTCGATATGGTGTGACTTTTGGTATTATGGCAGGTTTTCTAAACATGGTTCCTTATCTAGGAAGTTTTCTTGCTATGGTACCAGTTGTAATCATGGGGCTGGTGCAAGGACCTGCTATGCTGATCAAGGTCCTCATCATTTTTGTCATTGAGCAAACTATTGAAGGGCGTTTTGTTTCTCCACTTGTTTTGGGAAATAAACTAAGTATTCACCCGATTACCATTATGTTCATTCTCTTGACAGCAGGTTCTCTTTACGGTGTTTGGGGTGTCTTATTGGGGATTCCAATCTATGCCTCTGTCAAGGTTGTTGTTAGAGAGATTTTTGATTGGTACCGTTCTGTAAGTAATCTTTATCAAGATGATTTAGAAAATGAAGGACAAAAAGACGATGTTAAATAGTGAAAAAATGGTTGCCTCTATTGGAAACCAAGATTTAGACCACGCAGACAAATATTTTAAAAAAGCTTTACGAGAAGATCCTGCAGAGATTCTTGTTGAGTTGGGCCACTACCTAGAGTCTATTGGTTTCTTACAACAGGCACAGGAAATTTACGAAAAAGTTCGTTTTGATTTTCCAGAGGTTAATGTCAATCTAGCACAAATTGCAGCCGAAGATGGCGATATTGAAGAGGCCTTTCTTTATTTGGATGCCATACCTGAAGACTCTGACGACTATTTGTCTGCTTTAATTGTAAAGGCAGACCTCTATCAAATGGAGGGCTTAACTGATGTGGCACGTGATAAGTTGTTGGAGGCAAGTCAACTATCAGATGACTCATTGATTTTTTTTGGTTTGGCTGAGATGGAATTTGAACTTGGAAATTTTGAACAAGCTATTCAATACTATGCTAAATTGGATAATCGTGACCTCCTGGCAATGACTGGCGTTTCTACTTATGAACGCATTGGTAAGGCTTATGCCAGTCTTGGTAAGTTTGAAGCTGCTCGTGAATTTTTGGAAAAAGCTATTGAAATTGAATACGATGATACCATTGCTTTTGAGTTAGCCACTTTGCTCTATGATCAAGAAGAGTATCAAAAAGCTAATTTTTACTTTAAGCAGATAGAAACCATGTCTGCTGACTTCGAGGGTTATGAGTATTTTTACGCCTTGTCCTTACATGCAGAACATAAAACTGAAGAAGCATTACGTATGGCACAACAAGGGATTTCAAAAAATGCTTTTGATGTTCAATTACTTTTGTTAGCATCACAGTTATCCTATGAGTTGCATGACACTCAATCTGCTGAATCTTATCTGAAGCAAGGCTTACCACTCGCTGAGGACCAAGATGAGATTGTTCTACGTTTAAGTACTCTCTATTTAGAAGAAGAACGTTACGAGGATCTAGTAGCTTTAGCCGATTACGAAGTTGATTCTGTTTTGGCTCGTTGGAACATTGCCAAGGCCTACCAAGCACTTGATGATGAAGAAGAAGCCTTTCAAATCTATCAAGATTTGGCTACAGATTTATCTGAAAATCCTGAATTCCTCCATGATTATGCATATATCCAGAGGGAATTTGGTTACAGAGATCAGGCGCGTGCAACAGCAGAAAAATACCTTGCCTTAGTTCCAGATGATGTCAATATGCAAACATTTCTTGAGGATTATTAAGCTGCGAAAGGCTTTAATCATTGGTTTAAAGAGAGGGAGAGATACATTGGGCTTGCTCACTCCCTCTTTTTTTATTTCTCTATTTATGTTATGATTTTATTAGAACCCATAAGGAGTAAGTATGGTTAAGAGAGATTTAATTCGAAATATTATCATAGCAGTTCTTGTCATTGTAGTGATTTTATTGTTGAGAGCTTTTGTCTTTTCAACACACCGTGTGACTGAAGGTCAGGCGAATGACTATATTCATGCTGGTGATTATGTTACTTTCAATAAAAATGTTGAGCCTCAGAAAAAAGATTTTATTCTTTATACAGTTAATGGCAAGGAATATATTGGTCGTGTTATTGCTGATGAGGGCAAGAGCGTGACAGCTATGGATGATTTCCTTTATGTCAATGATAAGTCAGTTGACGAAGCCTATATTAGCAAGGATAAATCAGCTTATTTGGCGACAGTTTCACCTGGAAACTTCTTCACTGATGATTTTTCCATTGCAACATTGACAGATAATAAACAAACTAAGATTGAAAAGGGTCAATATCTTGTACTGAACGATAACCGTCGTAATACAGATGATAGTCGTAAGTTTGGTCTCATTGAAAAAGACCAAATTAAAGGTGTTATCTCTTTCAGATTGTATCCTCTATCACGTTTTGGTTTCGTTGATGTCGATTAATATTTCAATACTACTAAAAAAGCTAGGAACTTTTGACAAGTTTCTAGCTTTTTTTGCGAATAAATTGGTGAAGGTTTATTTTAAGACTTTATGATGCTGATAGTTTCATCGTCTTAAAATGAATTAGCAGAAATTGTAAGTAGAAAAGGAAATTAAGATGCAATTAGGATTTCATTTTGGATTTAAGAAAAGCAAAGCTTATGGACTGTGCGGTGTTATGCTAGCAATCTTATTTTTAGGCATGTCTGGTCACTCGGCTAAAGCAGATGAAATGTTATCACCAACTGACACATCTTCAACTTTGAAAGAAAGTACAGAGAATCACGAGGCGAGTTATTCTGAAGTAGGAGTACACGATAATTCAACGAGTCAAATGAATCTACAAAGTGAAAAGGTATTAGAGGAGGAGCAAACAAGTCTGGCAGATTCTTCAAAAATAGCTGTCTTAACCAATAGTTCTGTGACCACAAGCTCTTATCAAGAGGCAGATGAACTTAGCGAAATTGATCAAAATCAAAGTCATTTTCTTAGTGCCATTAAGCAAGGAGCTATGGATGGAGCTAAGGAAGGAGTCCTTCCCTCTATTACGGCAGCACAAGCTATCCTAGAAAGTGGTTGGGGGAGCTCTAAACTTGCTAAGGCTCCGAATAATAATCTTTTTGGCATTAAATATTCAGAGGACTGGAATGGAGAAATCGTGACTGTGCCTACCCAGGAATATCTTAATAGTGACTATATCACAGTCAATGCTGCTTTTCGAAAATATGCCTCATGGAATGATAGCGTAGTAGACCATGCAAAATTTTTTACGAGTACCGAGTGGCGAAAAAACAATTACCGAAAAGTTGTGAATGAAACAGATTATCGCGTTGCGGCTCAGGAACTGAAGAATGCAGGATATGCGACAGATCCAAGTTACGCTGGAAAACTTATCCGTTTGATTGAAGCCTATAAACTTTATGAATGGGATGCAGTGAGCAATACGACCAACTCCGTCCTAGAAAATGAAGGAGTAGAGAGCCAAAATCCCAAAGCCGACCTTGCTATTACTGGTCTCAACAATGCTACTGGTAGCTATGATCTTGTTATCTCAAATTTGGTTGCGCCACGAGGCTTCAAAGAAGTCTTAGTTCCAACCTGGTCTGAAAAGAACGGTCAAGATGATATCATCTGGTACAAGGCAACTAAGCAAGCTAATGGAGACTATAAGGTGACCGTTCGTTCAAGCAACCATAAGGGTGATAGTGGTCTGTATAATTCTCATGTCTATCTGGTTGACAATGATGGTAAATATATTGGCCTAGGTGGCAAACAAGTGACACTTGATATTACTAAGACTCAAGGAACCTTAACTATTGCCAATAATGATAAAAATCGTGGAACCTTTGATGTTCTTATCACCAATCTGACAAATCCAAGTGGTATTTCAGGTGTCCTAATCCCCGTCTGGTCTGAGCAAAATGGCCAGGATGATCTTGTTTGGCATAATGCCACAAAACAGGATGATGGTTCCTACAGAGTGACTATTTCAGCCAGCCAGCACAAGTGGAATTCAGGTAAGTACATCGTTCATGGCTATATTGTTGATGCTTCAGGTAAGAATATCGGCTTTGGGGCAACTTCAGCTGATGTGGTAGCACCTAAGAAAATCGGTTCAGCATCAAGAGGAAACTACGATGTTTTAAATAAGATTGTTTATCTCGATGCTGGTCATGGTGGCTATGATCCAGGAGCTTCTTACTTTGGTATTTCTGAAAAGAGCTTGACCTTGGCTATCCAAAGCCGCGTGAAAGCTAAACTAGAAGCAGAAGGTTATCAAGTTGTAACCACACGCACAAGTGATACCTATGTCGACTTGACGGATCGTTCACGTGCAGCTAATGCTTCTGAATCAGATATCTTCGTAAGTATTCACATCAATGCTTCAGGAAGTTCTGCAGCACAGGGAATTGAGACTTATTATTACCAACCTTACGCAGAATACCCATCACGTATTAATGCAACCTACCATGCTAATCCAACTCGATTGAGCATGAGTGAAACCTTGGCCAATGCTATCCAGTCTAGCCTGATTAATGCGACTGGAGCACAGAATCAGGGCGTGAAGCGTCAAACCTTTGCGGTCTTGCGTGAGACGACAGCTCCGGCAGTCCTTCTTGAACTAGGTTTCTTGTCAAATCCTCAAGAAGCAGCCCGTTTGAATACATCTGCTTATCAGGAGACTTTAGCTAACGCAATTGTGGCAGGGATTAAGTCTTACTATGAAAAAGAATCTAAAGTTTAAGTTATATGTTAACCCATCATTATGATGGGTTTTTATGCTATAATTGAGGTAAATACTAAATACAACAAAAGGAGTGCTTATGGCCTACGATTTACTCTTAGAGCGTTTTTTACGTTACGTCAAAATCAATACACGTAGTGATGAAAATGCAACAAGAACGCCAACGACACAAAGCCAGGTGGATTTTGCCTTGAAGGTTTTAAAACCAGAATTAGAAGAACTAGGTTTGTCCAATATCCATTATTTGGAAAGTAATGGTTACCTAGTGGCAACCCTTCCGGCTAACGATGACAAGTTAACACGTAAGATTGGTTTCATCTCTCATATGGATACTGCTGATTTTAATGCAGAAGGAGTTTCACCACAAGTTATTGACTCTTATGATGGAGGGGTCATTCCTCTTGGAAGTTCAGGTTATAACCTAGATCCAACCGATTTCCCTAATCTCAATAATTATCTTGGTCAAACACTTATTACAACTGATGGTACCACTCTTCTTGGGGCTGATGATAAGTCTGGTATTGCTGAGATTATGACGGTTTTGGCTTATTTGAAGGCTCATCCTGAAATCAAACATTGTGAAATTCGTGTAGGCTTTGGTCCTGATGAAGAAATTGGAATCGGTGCAGATAAATTTGATGTCGAAGATTTTGATGTCGATTTTGCCTACACAGTTGACGGTGGACCTTTGGGTGAATTGCAGTATGAAACCTTCTCGGCTGCAGGAGCAGAACTTACCTTCCACGGACGCAATGTCCACCCTGGAACAGCAAAAGACCAAATGGTTAATGCCCTGCAGTTGGCAATTGATTTTCATAATCAGTTGCCAGCAGAAGAACGCCCTGAGTTGACAGATGGCTATCAGGGTTTCAACCATCTTCAAACCATGACAGGTACTGTTGAGGAAGCAAAATCTTCTTATATCATCCGTGATTTTGAAACAGAGTCTTTTGAAAATCGTAAAGCAACCTTCCAAGAGATTGCTGATCAAATGAATCAAGCTTATGGTCTGACACGCGTTGATTTAGTACTTAAAGATCAATACTATAACATGCGTCAGGTTATTGAAAAAGACATGACACCTGTAGAGTTAGCAAAAGAAGTCATGGAAGACTTAGATATTACGCCAGTCATCGAACCAATTCGTGGTGGAACTGACGGGTCTAAAATTTCATTCATGGGCATTCCAACTCCAAACTTATTTGCTGGTGGCGAAAATATGCACGGTCGATATGAGTTCGTTTCCTTGCAGACAATGGGAAAAGCCGTAGATGTTATTCTTGGAATTGTCAGTAAACCTTAATTGAGCTTGCTAAATACTGATTTTATGGTAAAATTAGAAGTAATGGAGGTGCTGAGATGATTAAAATTTTCGGCAAGTATCGTTACCATTGGCAACCCGAATTATCTTGGCTGATTATCTACTGGTCTTTAGCCATTACGCCAATCTTTATTGCGGCGGCCCTTCTATTCGAGTTGTACTCGGTGCCCTCACATATTTTGATGCTCTTCACTATTTTCGTTGCCTTATTTGGTTTAGGTTTCCATCGATACTTTATTATTGAAGATCATGGGATTCTGCGTATTGTTTCTTTCAATATTTTTAGACCACGCAAAGTGAAAATTAGTGATATTGAAAAAGTCGAAGTGATTAAAACTGGCTTGTGCCTTATTTTTAAAAATGGTAAAAAACGTCAGTTTTATATGAGAAAGTGGCCTAAGAAATATTTCTTAGATGCATTAGCCCTTCACCCTGATTTCAAAGGTGAGGTAGAGTTATTGGATCATATGACAAACTTTGATTACTTTGCCTTTTATGAGGAATCAAAAAAAGCCCTGAAGCTTAAACTTCGCAAATAAGGGCTTTAGTGGGACAAGACTTGACGGCAGTCAAAGTCTCAGGGCTATTTTCAATAATTTGATTGAGTTGGTCGCTGTCTCTGAACCTAACAATACCTTCGTCATCATAATCAAAGACGGGAGAGTAGGTTTGGCACAAACCACAAGCGATACATTTTTCTGGAATTAATGATACTTTCATAGTATTATTTTAAAATAGATTTATTGTTTTTACAAGGAGAATATCATGAGTAAAAAACCATGGGAAGATAAGGTTTCTGACGAAGAGTTGGAAGAAGTAGTTGACGCTGATTTTCTAGATGATGAAGATGAGTTTGAGGATTATGAAGAAGAAGAGGATGTCACTCCTTCAGATGAAAAACGCGAAAAAGGTGGCGGATTCATTAATTCATCATTCTTGACAGTCTTGCTTGGATTATTCTTTGTTATTGTTGTATGTATTTTGTTCTTTGTTTTCTATACTTCAAATGTTGGTGGAAACAAAACTGCGGAATCTAAGGAATCATCTGGATTCTACTCATCTTCAACTAGCAAAGTTGTTAAATCTTCATCTAGCAAGAAAGACTCAAACAAAGATGAGGAAAGTGAGAAATCTACTACAGAAAAATCTTCAAAAGAGAAATCATCTTCAACTAAAGCATCAAGCTCTTCTAAACATGTAGAAAAAGAAGATGCAACTGAGTCAG
Organism: Streptococcus sp. 449_SSPC; assembly: GCF_001073005.1. Lineage (NCBI taxonomy): Bacteria > Bacillati > Bacillota > Bacilli > Lactobacillales > Streptococcaceae > Streptococcus > Streptococcus sp. 449_SSPC. Next base: position 13,974 of record NZ_JVGR01000024.1, on the reverse strand, counting down.
CTGAGACAGCACCATCAAGTGCTACGGCAGCAGCAGATGGTTCATCAATTGTTGTTCAATCTGGTGAAGGTGCTGGTTCTATCGCTGCACGTGCAGGTATCTCTGTAGATGAGTTGGAACGTCTTAACCCTGATCACATGACAAGTGGTTACTGGTATGCTAACCCAGGTGACGTCGTTAACGTTCAATAATTTTAAAAGCAAAGGAACATCATGAAAGATATTAGAATTGCTATTGATGGTCCTGCGTCAAGTGGAAAAAGTACAGTAGCCAAGATTATTGCAAAAAATCTTGGCTATACTTATCTTGACACAGGTGCTATGTACCGATCTGCAACTTATTTGGCCTTGCAGAATGGTTTGACTGAGGAAAATGTACCAGAAATTTTGGAGCAACTATCTCAACATCCGATTTCATTCGGAAAAGCTGCAGATGGTAGTCAGCAAGTTTATGTAGGTGATGTTGATATTACACACCCAATTCGTGATAACCAAGTCACAAATAATGTTTCTTGGGTAGCAGCCATTCCTGAAGTGCGACAAGAACTCGTTGCCCAACAACAACGTATTGCTCAAGATGGTGCTATTATCATGGATGGTCGTGATATTGGGACCGTGGTTTTGCCTGATGCAGAACTCAAAATCTTCTTGATTGCTTCAGTTGATGAACGTGCGGAACGCCGTTATAAGGAAAATATCGAAAAAGGTATTCCTGCTGACCTTGAGACTCTAAAAAAAGAAATTGCTGAACGTGACTATAAAGATAGTCATCGTAAAGTTTCACCTCTTAAACCAGCGGAAGATGCCATCACTTTTGACACTACAGGTGTATCTATTGATGGTGTTGTGGAATTTATTCAAGAAAAAGCAAAAAAAATTATTGACAAAGGATGACTCACTTGTTATACTATTAACAATGAGAAAAGCAGAAGTGAGAACTTCTCGCCTTGCGACTTAGGTTGTCTGGCCCAACATGTCAAATCCCTATAGGGGTATTATGTGTGCGGGCTTGTATATCAAGTCCGCTTTGTTTTTCTCTAAAAAAATAAAGAGGTGAAGATCATAGCTAAGAAAGATCTATTCATTAACGATGAAATTCGCGTTCGTGAAGTTCGTCTTGTTGGTCTTGATGGTGAACAATTGGGAATTAAACCATTGTCAGAAGCGCAAGCTATTGCAGATGATGCAAATGTTGACTTGGTTCTCATCCAACCACAAGCTACGCCACCTGTTGCGAAGATTATGGACTATGGTAAGTTCAAATTTGAGTATCAAAAGAAACAAAAAGAACAACGTAAGAAACAAAGCGTTGTTACCGTTAAGGAAGTTCGCTTGAGTCCAGTTATTGATAAAGGTGACTTTGAAACTAAACTTCGTAACGGCCGTAAGTTCCTTGAAAAAGGAAACAAGGTTAAAGTTTCTATCCGATTCAAAGGTCGTATGATTACTCACAAAGAAATCGGAGCTAAGGTCTTGGCGGAATTTGCTGAAAAAACGCAAGATATTGCGATTATTGAGCAAAGAGCGAAGATGGATGGACGTCAAATGTTCATGCAACTTGCACCAATTCCTGACAAAAAATAATTGTCAAACTAACACTATTTTAAGAGGAGAATTTTAAAATGCCAAAACAAAAAACACACCGCGCATCAGCTAAACGTTTCAAACGTACAGGTTCAGGTGGATTGAAACGCTTCCGTGCCTTCACATCTCACCGTTTCCATGGTAAAACTAAAAAACAACGTCGTCACCTTCGTAAAGCGTCAATGGTACATTCAGGTGACTTTAAACGTATCAAATCAATGCTTTCACAAATGCGTTAATTCGCTACAAGCATTACAAATTAACTAAACTAGAATTAATTCGGAGGAATATATAAATGGCTCGTGTTAAAGGTGGCGTTGTATCACGCAAACGTCGTAAACGTGTATTGAAACTTGCTAAAGGTTACTATGGTGCAAAACACATCTTGTTCCGTACTGCAAAAGAACAAGTAATGAACTCTTACTACTATGCATACCGTGACCGTCGTCAAAAGAAACGTGATTTCCGTAAACTTTGGATCACACGTATCAATGCGGCAGCTCGTTTGAACGGTTTGTCATACTCACAATTGATGCACGGTTTGAAATTGGCTGAAATCGAAGTTAACCGTAAAATGCTTGCTGATTTGGCAGTTAACGATGCAGCAGCTTTCACAGCTCTTGCAGATGCAGCTAAAGCAAAACTTGGTAAATAAGAATTAAGATGGGTTTTACCCATCTTTTTTTATGGAGGTAATAATGATTCGTTTAGCAAGAGCAGAAGATATTCCAAGATTACAGGAGTTATTGGGGCAGATTCTTCTAGTGCATCATTATGCACGTCCTGATGTTTTTAAGTCAGAGGGCAGTAAATTTACAGATGCAGACTTAGAAGCAGTGATTAATGATCCAAATAAACCTATTTTTGTATATGAGGATGAAGAAGGCCGTATCTTAGGTCATCTATTCTTAATGATTAAAGAAGTATCTGATAATAATGGTCCACTAAAGGCTGTTAAGACTCTTTTTATTGATGATTTATGCGTTGATAAGGAGGCTCGAGGTCAAAAATTGGGGGAGAAGCTTTATCAATTTGCCTTGGACTATGCTAAGGAGCTAGATTGTTATAATCTGACACTTCACGTATGGAATGATAATGCGGGTGCTCTACGTTTTTACGAACGTTTAGGTATGAAACCGAGATATACAGAAATGGAAACTATCCTAAAATAATACGTTTTCATGAGAGAAATTTAACTTACTAGGAATAAAAAATTTTGATATGCTGAAAGAGAACTTTTAGAAATGGAGAATTTTAATGCCTCGTAATTTTAAAGAAGCTTTGCTTTTTACGATTTTAATGTGTGGAATGATGGTCTGTGGGATGAGTCTCTGGAATCTTCTCATCCTTGATTGGACTGGAGTAGTTCCCTTTGCTTGGGGTCACTTTTTCCAAGGTTATCTTCCTGGATTTGTAGTTGCTTTCTTACTGGATATGCTTTTGGTGGGACCACTAGCCAAGACAATTGCATTTGCTATTTTACATAAAGTAAAAGCCCATGATAAACGATGAGCGAAGATTTTGGTGATTTCTGGAACCATGGCGCTATTCATGGTAACCTTTATGTCGCTCTATGGCTTAGTGTACAACGGTCAGTCGGTGACGCTCTCATCCTATGGCCGTGCTTGGTTGACAAATGTTATCATGGCCTTACCACTTAATTTTCTAGTAGTTGGTCCCATCTCACGCTTTATCTTGGGAAAACTGCAAAAACCATTGCCTGGTGAAGAAGTCGTAGAGAATTTTGAAGACGATGAAGAATTACCAACTATAATCTAAGTATAGAACTGGAGTTTCTCTCCAGTTCTTTTAATATTAAAAGCAGCCACGGATGTGACTGCTTAATGATGATTAGTTTTTCTTTTTCATTTCACCATGTGGGTAGTAAGTTCCCTCTGGCATATCGTTAATGAAAACATGAATAGCTTCTTTAGGTGCTTTCGCAACACGTGATACAACCTCAGTAACTTCACGAGCAAGTTCGATTTTTTGTTCTTCAGTGCGACCTTCAAAGAGATCAATTTTTACAAATGGCATAATGCATCTCCTTAGTTTTGATAGTCCTATTATAGCATTAATTAAGAGAATATTCTAAAGTTTTTGGAAATTCTTGTAATGATATTATCGTAATGCTAAAATGCGAATGATTTCAATAGTAAAGCCTAAAGTAAAAAGAGGCCGGTAGCTAAGAGAAAGTGTTACTAGTTGAAAGCAATAGTATTACTTTTGATTCGATCATTACTGATTTAAGAAATGTTTCACATGCTATTCGAAATAGTAAGGCGTCTTGTGATGATAGGTAAGAGATAGCATTTTTTATTGGCTTTATTTATAAAGGATGAAAACTCTTACTAAAAATGGTAAAATAATGCTAACTAGAGACAGTAAGGAGTAAATTATGACAATTGATTTTCGTGCCGAAGTTGATAAGCGCAAAGATGCTTTGATGGAGGACCTTTTTGGTCTTTTGCGTATTAACTCAGAACGTGATGATAGTAAGGTTGATGATAAGCACCCATTTGGTCCTGGACCAGTAAAAGCTTTGGAACATTTTCTTGCTTTAGCAGAACGTGATGGCTATAAAACTCGTAATATTGATAATTATGCTGGTGACTTTGAATTTGGTCAAGGTGATGAAGTTTTGGGTATCTTTGCCCACTTGGATGTGGTTCCAGCTGGTAGCGGTTGGGATACAGATCCTTACGAACCTGTAATCAAAGACGGTAAACTTTATGCCCGTGGGTCATCAGATGATAAAGGCCCAACAATGGCTTGTTACTATGCCTTGAAAATTATTAAAGAACTCGAGCTTCCAGTATCTAAGCGTGTTCGCTTCATTGTTGGTACTGATGAAGAATCTGGTTGGGGCGATATGGAATATTACTTCGCTCATAATGGATTGAAAGATCCTGATTTTGGTTTTTCACCTGATGCAGAATTCCCAATTATCAATGGTGAAAAAGGTAATATTACAGCCTATCTCCATTTTGAAGGTCAAAATGATGGGGACTTTAGTCTTGTGTCCTTTAATGGTGGTTTGCGTGAAAATATGGTTCCTGAATCAGCAAGTGCAGATTTTACTGGACCTATCACTTTGAAAGAACTTGAGGCCAAATTAGCTGACTTTGTTTCGGAACAAGAAGTAACTGGTCAAGTGACCGAAGAAGCAGGTGTTTTCCATGTGACTATTCATGGGAAATCAGCTCATGGTATGATGCCTCAAAATGGTATTAATGGGGCAACCTACTTGGCACTCTTCCTTAGTCAATTTGATTTCCAAGGCAATGCTAAAACGTATTTGGATATAATTGCTGAAACACTTCATAAAGATTTCTTTGCTGAAAAGACAGGTCTTGCATTTACAGATCCTAAGATGGGTGAATTGACCATGAATGCAGGTGTATTTAACTTCTCTAAGGAATCAGAAGATAATACGATTGCTCTGAATTTCCGCTATCCTCAAGGGGTTGATACGGACTCTATTAAGGCTGATCTTGAAAAACTCGAAGGTCCTAAGGCGGTTAGTCTCTCAGAACACGGTCATGTGCCACACTATGTACCAGTTGATGATCCTATGGTAGAGACTCTTCTTTCAGTCTATGAGAAACAAACAGGTCTTAAAGGTCATGAACAAATTATTGGTGGCGGAACATTTGGACGTCTCCTCAAACGTGGTGTTGCCTATGGAGCTATGTTCCCTGGTTATGTCAACACGATGCACCAAGCAAATGAGTTTACTGAGGTTGAAGACTTGTACCGTGCTGCTGCCATTTATGCAGAAGCTATCTATGAGTTAATCAAATAAAAAAGAGAGACAGTTTTGTCTCTTTTTTGAGGAGGAAAATATGGAAACACTTGAAGAATTAACACAAGCAATCATGTCCGATGAACAAAATAAAGCTTTTACGGAAAAAGGTATAAAACCCTTGTTTACCATTCCAAAAACGGCACGAATTAATATCGTAGGACAAGCTCCTGGTATTCGTGCCCAAGAGTCCGGCCTTTACTGGAATGATCCTAGCGGTGATAATCTCAGGGATTGGATGGGTGTTTCACGCGAAGAATTTTATGAATCTGGCATGTTTGCTATTGTGCCAATGGATTTTTATTTCCCAGGTCATGGGAAATCAGGTGATTTACCTCCTCGCAAAGGATTTGCAGATAAGTGGCATGAGAAAGTTCTTGCTTTAGCTCCTGATATTCAATTGACGATTTTAGTAGGTAACTATGCACAGCGTTACTATTTACATCAAAAATCGTCGGCAAAATTAACGGATACAGTTAAGCATTACAAAGATTACCTTCCTGAGTTTTTCCCTCTCGTTCATCCCTCTCCACGAAATAATATTTGGCAAGCCAAAAATCCATGGTTTATGGAAGAAGTAGTTCCAGATTTGAAGGCCTTGGTCAAAAAAATCTTAAGTCAATGATTTCTGATATATAAACTTGGATTGTCATTAGGTATTGTTATCAAATTAATGAAGCAACATTCAGAACATGTCCAAATGGTATAAAAATTTGAGCCCCTTGGGGCTTTTTTTGATGCTATAACAAAAATAGTTGCAAAAATAATTAACAAAATTTTAATACTTAGCTTATACAGTGCAATTTAATTCTAATTTTCAGAAGAAGTAACATATAAAATTAAGGTAGCTATCCTTTTAAACTAAAGAATCAATTAAATAATACTTACAAATTGAAAATGAGTGTAATTTTTTAAAAATATTAAGACAATTCCATTGACAGAAAGTTTAAAAGTGATAGACTTTAGGTGTTAAGAAAATTTAGAAGGAAATTTGTGATATGGGAAGAAAAGATTCACAACGTTTTTCAATCAGGAAGTATAGCTTTGGGGCTGCTTCTGTTCTTTTGGGTACAACCATTCTTGCGATGGGGGCAACTGGTGTACATGCAGATGAGGTTTCAACTTCAGCTGCTACTGATACACCACTTAGTGCTTCTGTACTAACAGACACTGCTGCTGATCCGGCAACGACTGTTGATCATTCAGAGAAGCAAGTTGTTTCTGTCAAAGAAGAAGGAAATACCACTGTAACAACAAGTGTTGTTACAACTGATAGTCTTGAGGATGCTAAAACTTCTGCGGTAAAAGAAGGGGTAGAAGTCGAAGAAACTGCACCTCAAACACATACATCCCTAGAGGGTGCTATTGCTGACAATCAAGCTCAATCAAAAGAGATTAACACGGTTGTTTCGGATTATCAGAAAGCAAAAGAAAACCACAAAAAAGATGTAGCTGAGTATGATAAAGCTAAGGCTGAGTACGATGCTAAAGTGGCCGAAAAAGCAGCAGCTGATAAAGCAAACGCTGCTTCTAAAGCACAGTATGATACTGATCAAGCTGCTTATGAAAAAGGGTTAGCTAAATACCAAGCTGATAATAAAGCCTATGATGTAGCATTGAAAGAGTATAATGCTCAAAAATTAACTTATGATTCTAAAGTAGCAGAAAAAGCAGCTGCCGATGCAGCTAATGCTAAGTCAGAAGCTGATTATAAGGTACAGTTGGCTGTTTATGAAACTGCTAAGAAGAACTATGAAGCTGCTATGGCTCAGTATACCAAAGACAAGGCAAAATATGATGCTGAGAAAGAAGCTTATGATGCTAAAGTAGCTGAAAAAGTTCGTACAGAAATCGAAAACAAGGTTGCTCAAGAGCAGTATGAGAAAGATTTAGCTACTTATAATGCCACTTACGAAAAATATCAAACCGATTTAGCTGCCTACAAGACTGCCAAAGCCGCCTACGATGCTAAAGTAGCCGAAAAAGCAGCAGCTGATGCAGCTAATGCAGAAGCTAAAGCTAAGTATGACGCAGAAATGGTCACTTACGAAGCAGCCTTGTCTGAATATAAGACAAATAAGGCTTCGTATGATGCCGCTATAGCTGAATACAATACGAAAAAAGCTGCCTATGATGCTAAAGTAGCTGAGAAAACACAAGCAGAAATTACTGATAAGGCAGCTCAAGAGCAATATGAGAAAGATCTTGCTGCTTACAATACGGCTTACGAAAAATATCAAACTGATTTAGCTGCCTACAAGACTGCTAAAGCAGCCTACGATGCCAAAGTAGCCGAAAAAGCAACTGCTGATAAGGCAAATGCGGAAGCTAAAGCCAAGTATGATGCAGAAATGGCTGTTTATAATACAGCTAAAGCACAATACGATAAAGATTTACAAGAATACCAAGCTAAGAAAGCGCAATACGATAAAGATAAAGCAGCCTATGATCAACTTGTTGCTATTAAAGCAGAAGAAGATGCTGCAAAAGCTAAGTATGAAGTTGAGCTTGCAAAATACAATGTAGATTTAGAGCAATACGGCAAAGATTTTGCTACATACCAAACAAAACTTGCTGAATATCATACAGCTTTGGCACAGTACAAAGATGCTAAAGCAGCCTATGATAAGTACATGAATGATAATGGTTTCCAAGATCTAAAAGATGTAGAAACTGTTCAAGATTTGACCTTCCAACGTGAAGGTGGAGCCATTCATACCATCGATGGCATCAGTGCTTATCTCACTCGTGATGCTCAAGCTCGTTTGAATACAAGCAATGTACATCAGTATGATTCCAATAAATTGGAAGCTTCAGATATTGTAGCAACTAGTCCTTGGGCCAATAATGAAACTGAATTTATTCAAATTAAGGAAGGCGATAAATTTGTTGTTACTTATGATAACTTGAATCAGTCAAGCATGCGTGAAAATACGGATATGCATCCGATCAAGCGCGTGATTTATCGCTATGAAATTTTGAGTCTTCCATCAAATGACGGTAAAGGAATTGCAGCCGTTAGCTCAGACCCAACTGTAACACTAACAGTCGGTGCTTCAACAGACCAAAATAAACCCGTTAAGGTTGCTGTAGATGTTGAATTCTATGATGGTAATGGCAATAAGTTTGATTTGACACAACATAATGCGATTGTTGCTTTGAACTCTCTTAACCACTGGACAGGTGCTTCTTATGTAGATAGTGGGGATAAACCTCGTGCCCTTACAGTAGAAGCCAAGGATAAAGATGGTAACACTGTTCGAGGATCTTGGAATCCGTATGCAGATGGTTCATCAATGAGCATTGAAAACAATGCGGTTGTTGTTAAAAATGGAACAGCTGACTTTGGTACTGCTGATGTCACTATCTCTGCTGAAAACCCAATCAAGATTGTGGCACAAAAAGCAACGTGGAATGGTAGTGAATTTACAGTTAGTGAAGAAACTGTTATTGACGCAACTTCAGTCAATGTTTCAGGTGCTGGGAACGGTCACTCTATTGGAACAGATGAGTTCACATTAGATGGTAAAGATGATGTTATCGGTTCTTATACGATTGATCCAACTTCAGGACGTATCATCTTTACTCCTAAGAAGAAATTTGAAAATGTGGAGCACCAAGAGTCTGTAAATATTGGCAATAATAGATATATTCCAATTCCAAATTCTAGTGTTTCTTATGATGCCGCTACTAAAGAAGTAACGTCGTTTAAAGACAACCAATATATTGAACATGGCTCAATCTTTAATGGTGAATCTTCAGCGACTCTTGAAGGTTGGGATAATCCATCTTCTCCATACCTCTATTATGGTGGAGCAGGCTTGAAGATGTCTGATGGTCACTTGGTATTTACGGCCAATGGAGCTAATGCTGCTGGTCAACCGACAGTATATTGGTTTGCGATTAACTCAAATGTTGGTATTCCAAAAAATCCAGGTGAAGCGCCAAAAGAGCCAACAGCTCCTGAAGAACCAAAGGCTCCAACACCACCAACGATTACATTGGAAGTTCTTCCAGCGGTACCAACAGAACCAACACCACCTACTGCCCCTACGGCACCAACAGAACCTAACTATACAGTTGTTACAGTTGATTCAGAGGAACCTAAGGCACCAACAGAACCAAAAGCACCAACGCCACCAACTCCGACAGTTGTTGAAGTTCCTGCGGAACCAAGCAAACCAGAAGAACCTAAAGCGCCAACACCACCGACAGAACCTAACTACACTGTGGTTACAGTTGATGCAGAGGAACCTAAGGCACCAACAGAACCAAAAGCTCCAACGCCACCAACTCCAGCTTTAGTTGAAGTGCCAGTAAAGCCACGTAAGATTACGGCTCCAGTAGAACCTAAGGCTCCGACTCCACCTACACCTGTAGTTGTAGAGGTACCTGGTGAGCCAACAAAACCAACTCCACCAACAGAGCCAACAGCTCCAACACCACCAACTATGGTCACAGTTAATGTTCCTAATAAACCTGTTTCACCTAAAGAACTTGTAGCTCCTAAGGTAAAATGGCATAAAAATTATCTTGTTGAGCGCGTAACACGTCCAGTACCAACGACGCCACCAACTCCTCAAAAACCAAAAACTCCTGGAACACCTACAGGACCAAGCGTTACACCAACTTCTTCTATAGTTGCTAAGCAAGAAACAGAAAGAACTAATAGCGCCGTATTGCCAGAAACAGGTGACTCTAACCAAAAATTAGCATCTGTAACAGGTCTAGGCCTGCTTTCAATGGCCCTTTCAGGTCTATGGTCAGTTCGCAAACGTAAACATTAATAGGAAATATGAAAGATTAGTTTGTTTTGCTGTGCAAGACAGTCTAGTCTTTTTTTTGTTACTTATTCTTTGCATATTATCGGCATAAATAAGTTTGAATGTTAAAACTAATAGGGCAAACGAGAGGACATGATTTAGGTGAAATAGCTATCCAAAAGCTAAATATCACTATGAAAAGTAAAATGAAAGCTTATAGTTGATTGTTTTTCATAATCTTTTCAATAAAAAAACATTAAAGCGAATTGGACTAGATATTATAAAATTAAACCTCCTTTTTGTATCGAAAACGCTATTAATAATAGGGTTTTGTCTATCAAATATTTTGATATTAAAAAGTATTTGAATTTAAGAATCTAATCGAATTTAAAGGAATGCGTGTTTTTATGAGATATCTCAAATTGACATGGTTCTTTCTTTTGTTAGAATATGAACATAACTAAATATAGAAGGACGTAATTTAAATGGGGAAAAAGGAATTACAACGTTATTCACTCAGAAAGTCTAGCCTTGGTGCGGCTTCTGTTCTTTTGGGGACTGCAGTTCTTGCAGTAGGAGCTTCAAATGCAAGCGCTGATGAGGTAGCAACAACTACAGATTCAGCAACACCAGCAGTTGAAGCAACAGATGCTGTTGAAGAAAACACTTCAGCCGTAGCAGATTCAACTGAAAAGAAAGTTGTTAACGTTACTGAAGAAGGCAACACAACTGTTACAACGAGTGAAGTAACAAATACAAGCTTAGAAGCTGCAAAAACAGCTGCAACTAACGAAGGGGTTGAGGTTAGGGAAGAACCTGCTCAAACCAAAGAAACTGTTGAAGCAGCTGCTGCAGATAATAAAGCACAAGCAGAGAAAATCAATACAGTCGTTTCTGATTATAAAGCGGCTAAAGAACAATACAAGTCAGATAAAGCTGACTATGATAAAGCAAAAGCAAACTATGATGCCAAATTAGCTGAGAAAGCACTTGCTGATAAAACAAATGCTGAAGCTCAGGCTAAATATGATACTGAAAAAACAGCTTATGATAAAGCTTCAGAGCAATACCAAATTGCTAAGCAAGCTTATGACTCAGCTCTTTCAGAGTACAAGACTAAGAAAGTTACTTATGATGCTAAGGTAGCAGAAAAAGAAGCCGCTGATAAAGAAAATGCGCTTTCTGCAGCTAAATACCAAGCAGAATTGGCAACATATAACCAAGCAAAAGCTGATTATGAAGCAGCCCTTGCTCAGTACAATAGCGATAAAGCTAAATACAATGCTGAAAAAGCTAACTATGATAATAAAGTAGCTGAAAAAGTTGTTACTGAAAAACGTAACGCTGAAGCTGAAGCTAAATATCAAACTGAGCTAGCAGCATACAATGAAGCAAAAGCTAAATATGATGTAGAAAAAGCAGCATATGACAAGAATCTTGAACTTTATAACGCTAAGAAAACAGCTTATGAAGCAGATCTTGAAACAAAACAAGCTATTGAAAAATACAATGCAGATGCAAAAGCTAAATACGAAGCTGCCTTGGTTGTCTACAATGAGCAAAAAGCTAAATATGACCAAGAGTACCTTGAGTATCAAAACAAATTAGCTGTCTACCAAACAGCACTTAAACAATATCAAGATGCTAAAACAGCTTACGATAAATACATGAATGATCCTGTATATCGTAACCTTAAAGATGCTGAAGTTGTTCAAGAATTGACCTTCCAACGTGAAAACGATGCGACACACAAAGTTGAAGGTGTAAGCAACTACTTGACAAAAGAAGCACAAGAGCGTCTTAACACAAGTAATGTTTTCCAATATGATTCTAACAAGTTACAAGCATCTGACATTGTTTCAAACAGTCCTTGGACAAACACTGAAGACGAGTGGATTCAAGTTAAAGAAGGTGACAAATTTGTTGTTACTTACGATGGCTTGAACCAATCAAGCATGCTTGTTGAGAATGAAGCATCAGCAATCAAACGTGTTGTATACCGTTACGAAATCGTTAGCCTTCCATCAAACGACGGAAAAGGTATCGCGAAAATCAGTAAGGATCCAACAGTAACTATGACAGTTGGAGCATCAACTGATCAAGATAAACCAGTTAAAGTAGCTGTAGATGTTGAGTTTTACGATAAAGATGGTAAAATGTTCAACCTTAGTGAGCGTAATGCTATCGTAGCACTTAACTCACTTAACCACTGGAACGGTGCAGCTTATGTTGAAACATCTGAGCGCCCACGTCCACTTACAGTAGAAGCGAAAGACGTTAATGGTAATACTGTTCGCGGTACTTACAATCCTTACGCAGATGGTTCTACTTTGGCAATCCAAAACGGTGAAGTTGTTACAAAATCTGGTTACGCAGATTTTGGTGGAGCTACAGTTAACATTTCAGATGAGAACCCACTTAAGGTAGTGGTTCCTATCACTGACTGGAATGGTTCAGAATGGGTTGTCTCACGTGAAATTCCATCTGATGTCACAACTCTTAATGCTTCAGGTAGCGGTAATGGACACGCTCTTGGTAACCAAGATTATACGTTTGGTGATAAAGATGATGTTATTGGTTCATACAGTGTTTCTGCTGAAACTGGTTTGATTACATTCACACCTAAGAAAAAATACCAATCAACACGCCACCAAGAATATGTAAATATTGGTGATAACCAATTCATCGCTATTCCAAAATCATCAGTTACTTATGATGCTGCTACTAAAGAAGTAACATCTGTCAATGATAACCAATACATTGACCATGGTGCAGTCTTTAATGGTGAGACAACATCAGAATTGACAGGTTGGGATAACGCTGATTCACCTTACCTCTACTATGGAGGTGCAGGTATCAAGATGACTAATGGTCACTTGGTATTTACTGCTGAAGGTGCAAATGCTGATGGCGCACCAACAGTTTACTGGTTCGCAATCAACTCTAACCTTGGTTTGCCTAAGAATCCAGGTGAAAAACCTGAAGAACCTAAGGCACCAACACCACCAACAGCACCGGTTAAACCAGTCGTTAAAACAGTTGGTATCAATCCACAAGAACCAACACCACCAACACCTCCAAAAGAGCCAGTGGCACCAACGCCGCCAACTCCAGAGGTAGTTGAAGTTCCTGGTAAACCTCAAGAACCAACACCACCAACAGGTCCAACGGCACCAACGCCACCAACACCAAAAGTGGTTGAAGTTCCAGAAAAACCGGTTGAACCAACACCACCAACAGGTCCAACGGCACCAACGCCACCAACACCAAAAGTAGTTGAAGTTCCTGCTAAACCAGTAGAACCTAAAACTCCTGAAAAACCAAGTGTTGTATGGCACAAGAACTATGTCGTTGAGAGAGAGTCTCACGTGGTACCACCAACACCACCGACTACTCCACAAACACCTCCAACACCTGTTACTCCTCCAACTCCAGTGACACCACCAACTACACCAACTCCAGATACTGAAGTTCCTGTAGTACCTCAAGCTGAGTTGCCACAAACTGGTGAGCACACTAGCAATGCTGGATTTATTGGACTTCTTTCAATGATTTTTGCAGCCTTTGTAGGATTCTTCAAACGTCGTAAAGAAGATTAAGTGGTGCTATTAAATTAGTTCCCCATCAAAACTAGATTCTATTTAGAATCTAGTTTTTATTGTCTCACGAAAACCACTAGCTGTGCTAGTGGTTCCGAAAAGCTTTTAGCGATGTATCAAAAAAGTCCCCCTAAAGTGTTATATTAGATAAGGTTTCCCGACCACTAACTAATATACAAAAGGAGGACCCCTGATGAGACAGGATAATAATAGTTTAGCACATA
>NZ_JVGR01000023.1:0-3227 GCF_001073005.1 Streptococcus sp. 449_SSPC | reverse complement strand
GCGCTATAATAGGACTTAGGAAATGGAGGAAAAAGTATGAAAGTACATTCTAATTTTACTAGACCTAAGTCCAAAAAACGTCTGATTGCATTCTCATGTGCAACTGCTCTTGCAAGTTTTGCCTTTATCGCAAGACCTGCCTTCGCTGAGGAAGCTAAAGCTGATAGCTCAACAAACCTTGATGTTACTGCTGCTACCACTGCCAATGTGGAAACCACCGCAGACCTCGTAGAAACTAAGGTTGTCGAAGCTCCTGCTACTACTGAAAATGTGGCTAGCACAGAAAACACCACAAATGTTTCAGAACAAGCCACAACTTCTGCTACAAGTTCGGAAAACGCTAGTGAAACAGCTTCAACAACTGCAAGCGAAAGTCAAGCACCTGCAGAATCGGCCTCAGGCCAAACACGCGAAGCTGTAACTACAGACCGGGCTGCCAGTGAGGCTGCATCAGCAACCGCAGATACCAATAGTGAAACCAATGTTACCGGTGGTCAATATTATAGTGATAGCCTTGGTAACTGGTATTATAAGGATGCTAGTGGTAAGAACCTAACTGGTGCACAAAAAATCGATGGGGTCAACGTTTATTTCGATGAAAATGGCATACAAGTCAAGGGAAACTTTTCAAAAAATAAACAATACTATGATGCAGATTCTGGTGCTCTTGTAACGGATCGTTATATTAATCATCTTGGTGGTGTTTACTATGTCGATAAAAATGGTGAACCATTAAAAGGCGCACAAACCATTCAAGGAAAACAAGTTTATTTCAATGATTACAACGGCCTTCAAGTTCGAGACGGATTTGCTAGCAATGAACACTTCTACGATAAAGATGGTAACCTTGTAACAGATAGCTATGTTTTTAGCACTAAATACAACTATAACAACACTATCTATCCTTTCTATGTTGATAAAAATGGCGACAAATTAAAAGGTGAACAAATCATCAATGGAAAATCTGTCTATTTCGATAAGTATGATGGAGCACAGGTGCGTAATAGCGTTGCTGACAATGGGCGTTTCTATGATCAAGATGGTAATTTAGTTGATCTAGGGAAAAAACACTACGTGTTCATCGATAACCATTGGTTCTATGTTGATGAAGATGGAAAGATACTTAAAGGTGAACAAGTCATTGATGGTGTGAAAGTTTACTTTACCCCTTATTACGGATATCAAATTAAAGGGGATTTTAATTCTGACGGCCAATTCTATGACAAGGATACTGGCGAGCTCGTGACAAACCGTTATATTCAATTAACACGCTACGAATCGAACGGCTCTATGGCTCCAACTCTAGAGACCCATTGGTATTATCTTGGGGCAGACGGAAAAGTGGTAACAGGTCCACAAGTTATTGACGGCGTTCGTGTCTACTTTAACTATAGAGGACACCAAGCAAAAGGAGACTTTGGCTACGATGGTTATTATTATGATAAAGACACTGGAGCACTCGTCAAAAATAGCTTTGTCTCCTTAGAGCAACCATCAGGAACCCTTATTTATTACCTCGATAACGAAGGCAATACAATTAAGGGAGAACAAATTATTAATGGTAAGCATCTCAACTTCGGTGAATACGGTATCCAAGTTAAGGGAAATTTCGCACCTAATGGACTTTTTTATGATGCAATTACAGGGGAACCTGTTACTAATCGTTATGTTCAAATCAATGACCAGAGTAACTCATATAATACCCTTGAAAATAAAGATAAATGGTTCTATATCGGTTCAGACTCTAAAGCTCTTAAAGGAGAGCAAGTCATTAATGGCGTAACCGTATTCTTTGACAAAGATGGGGTTCAAGCTAAAGGGATTTTCGCAGATGACGGTTTCTATTATGATAAAGATTCTGGAGCACGCGTTAATCTTGGCAACAATCAGTTTGTTCAAGTGAACGGTAACTGGTACTATCTTAATAACGAAGGTAAAATTGTAAAAGGTGAACAAGTCATTAATGGCAACAATTTTTACTTTGATAAAGATGGCAAGCAAGTTAAAGGGAACTTTGCTGAAAATGGAGCGTACTATGATGAAAATTCAGGAGTACAAGTAACCAATCGTTATGTTAACTTCAATAACAATTGGTATAGAATCGGTGCTAAAGGTACTCCTCTTAAAGGTGCCCATGTCGTTGATGGTCATAATGTTTTCTTTGACCAAGACGGTAAACAGATTAAGGGCGACTTCGCTTCGGATGGCTACTATTACAGTAAAAATTCAGGAGACCGAGTAGACTTAGGACAAAATCATTATCAAAACATAAACAATAATTGGTATTATATTGGTAATGACGGCAAACGCCTTACTGGTGAACAAGTCATTGATGGTGTCGAGGTCTACTTCGATAGTACTGGTAAGCAGGTTAAAGGAAACTTTGCTGAAAACGATTCATTTTACGATAAAGATAGTGGTGCCCGCCTTAAGGAACAATTTGTCGATTTGAATGGAAAGACTTATTATGTTGATGCTAAAGGCAAAAGACTTAGAGAAGGGGGAGTTCGAACTATCAATGGTAAAGAGTATACCTTTACGGGCGGTGCAGATCCCCACCTTGCTAGAGAAGAATTTCTATATCCTTACGGCTACTCTTCATTCTACGATTTGAATAACAAAGAAGTCAAAGGGCCTCAATTCGTTAAGGCCAGAAGCGGTAATAGATATTACATTACCGCTTCTGGTCACGTCCCATTAGGGCTTCACATTATCAACGGAGAACTTTATATGTTTGATGCTCCGACAAATAAATATGCTGATGGTAGGGTTAGTGCGAATGGCTTGACTAAAGACTATTTCCCATCACTTATTCCTAATGGTAGCCATATCTATTACTTTGATAAGGAAACAGCTACTGCTATAAAAAATCAATATAAAGAGGTTAATGGTAACTGGTATTACTTTGGACCTAATTGGTATGCACTAACCGGTGAACAAACTATTGATGGGGCTCATGTCTATTTCCATAGAGATGGCAAACAAGCTAAAGGGGAACTAGTCACTGTAAATGATAAACTTCATTATTATGATCCTAACAGTGGTGCACGTACTGAGAACACTACCCTCACTATCGAAGGTAAGACCTACCATTTTGATGCTGAGGGAAATGGAAAACTCCTCAATTAGTGTAAGTGAGCAGTAAGCATTATGAAAAAGTAATTCCATCTTCCACTTTAAGAAAACTTTAGGCTTTGCTTTATATACTATAACCATCCTAAAACTTT
>NZ_JVGR01000022.1:0-222839 GCF_001073005.1 Streptococcus sp. 449_SSPC | reverse complement strand
AGGTTCGAGTCCTACTGGCGGAGTATAGATTTCATTGCTGGACGTAGGTCTAGCTTTTTTGTTAAGTTATTTACTTGTTAAAACTCTTAATTTCAGATATGATATGATTATATTTTAATTGAGAGGTATTATTATGTCGAATTTTGCATCAGCATTTACACCTATTTCTGTTACTACTGCTAAAGATAAAATTTCTTCTACAGATAAGTTTATTTTATTTATTGGCCGTTCTTCTTGTCCATATTGTCAACTTTTTGAACCTAAATTATCTAATGTTGCACGTAATTCAAATCTTACTATTTTCTATATTAATAGTGAAAATAGTGAAGAACTTGAAGATATCCAAGCTTTGCGTAAAAGATATGGTATTGCTACCGTTCCAGCTCTCTTTGTTTCAGAAAATGGAACTGCTAAGGTTGTTTGTGACTCTTCTCTTTCTGAGGATGACATTTTAGATTTTATTTCTTAATCTTTTTTGGAGGTTCTTATGTTTATTTGTAAACACGAGGTCCAGTATTATGAAACAGATAGAATGGGTATTACTCATCATTCCAATTATGTACGATGGATGGAAGAGGCTAGAACTTTTTTTCTAAGAGAGATAGGTTGGCCTTATGAAAAAATTGAAGAGGAGGGAATTATCTCTCCTGTTACTTCAATTTCCTGTGACTATAAAGCTACTTCTACTTTTGCAGATGAGATTTCTATTGAGATTATTGTTAAAAGTGTTAAATCTGCTAGACTTTCTTTTGTATACCATATGGTAAATCAGAATGGTGTTCTTGTTTGTACAGCTGCTTCTGAACATAGTTTCTTATCTAAGGATGGTGGTTTTGTTAATCTTAAAAGAGATTATCCCTCATTTTTTAATCTTTTAAAAGAGCATTCAGTTATGCAATAAAAAAAGAAGAAAATCATATTGATTTTCTTCTTTTTTATTCAGCAAGCAGTTTTTGATAAATTGCTAAATTTTCATCATCAAATACGTTAAATATAACTTTTTTTATTATACTTGACTCATTAATAAAGGTTTTGACTGTTTGAATGGCGATTTTGGCAGCTTTTTGTTTTGGAAAATTGAAATCTCCAGTTGATAGACATGGAATAGCAATTGATTCAATGTTATTTTTCTCGGCTAGTGCTAATACTGAAAGATAACTTTTTGCTAAAAGATCTTCATCAATTTGTGTTGGTTGGTCAACTATTTTCGGACCTACAGTATGAATGACAAAGGCAGAAGGAAGATTGTAAGCTGGGGTGATTTTAGCCATGCCAACGGGTTCTTCATATCCTTGTTCTAAGATGAGTTCGAAACAAGCTTGGCGTAACTGAACACCTGCATATGTATGAATAGCATTATCTACACAATCATGAAGTGGTTTCATACATCCTAGTAAGGTTTTATTGGCTGCATTTACGATTGCATCTACTTCAAGTCTTGTAATATCACCCTTCCAGAGGTAGATTCGATCATCTTGAGGGATGGGCTGGAGTGAACTGAGTTGTACAAATCCACGTTCCCCTTTCCTAACTTGTAGGTAAAGGTCTTGTATTGTCAAGAATTGTGTTGATGCTGCCATTGGTTTACGTGTATTAAAGAGGGCTCTGAGAAGCTTTTGCTTTTCCTCGAGTTCTTCTGGGATAATCAAATCATGTAATTCTAGATTTTCTTTTTTGAGTTCACCTATGAGATAGGTAATCATTGCATCTTTATCCATATTTACTCATTTCTATTTTTATAGTTTTTTATTATTATACTCCCAAGATAGGCTGTGAGCAAGTGATGTCTATGATAGGCAATGACTAATATTTGATAAGAATTTTTTATGTATGTGTCAAATTCTTGCAATGGTCTTTAGAATCATATAGAATAGGTCTACAAAAGTTTTATAATGTCTAGGAGGATGAATATATGTCACAAGTAGTAACAGATGCTACATTTGAACAAGAAACAGCTGAAGGACTCGTTTTGATTGATTTTTGGGCAACTTGGTGTGGGCCTTGCTTGATGCAAGCACCAATTCTTGAGCAACTTTCTGAAGAGATTTCAGAAGATGAACTTAAGATTGTTAAAATTGATGTTGATGAGAACCCAGAAACAGCTCAGAAGTTTGGAATCATGTCTATTCCAACTTTACTCTTTAAAAAAGATGGTGAGGTTGTTAAGCAAGTTGCAGGTGTACATACAAAAGAACAAATTAAAGCTATCGTTGCAGAGCTTAGCTAACTAATCTTCACAGTCCCGTTTAGGGATTTTTATTTTTAGTTTATTCGAACGACGAGGAGAGTCATATGTCTTATTCATTTCAAAATCCTAGTGCTGAGGTTATAGAATCTTATTTAAAATCAGCAAAGACGATTGCAATTGTTGGTTTATCTCATCGCAAGGAGGCAGCATCTTATCAGGTTGCTCATTTTCTACAAGCTGCTGGTTATCGTATCATACCAGTAAATCCCAAACTAGAAGGTCAGGAGCTTCTAGGAGAGCATGTTTATGCTTATCTTAAAGATATCCCATTTTCGATTGATATTGTTGATGTATTTAGACGAAGTGAGTTTTTACCAGATGTAGCTTATGATTTTCTTGAGACAGATGCAAAAGTTTTTTGGAGTCAAATTGGTCTTGAGAATGAGGAGGCTGAGACTATTCTTCGTCAAGCGAATAGACAGGATATTGTAATGAATCGTTGTACAAAGATAGAATATATGCGACTCTTTGTTTAATAAAATGAAAAGGTGAGTGAGCTATGCTCGCTCGTTTTTGTTATAATAGACCTATGATTGGAATTTTTGATACGCATACCCATCTTAATGTGGATAATTTTGCAGGAAAAGAACAAGAAGAAATAGATTTTGCAGCTGAACTAGGTGTTATAAAAATGAATATTGTTGGTTTTGATAAGCCGACAATTGATAAATCTTTAGCACTATCAGAGAAGTATGATCAACTATATAGTACGATTGGATGGCATCCTACGGAAGCAGGGTCCTATTCTCAGGAAATTGAGGATATGATTGTATCACAATTGGATAATCCGAAAGTAGTGGCACTTGGGGAGATCGGTTTGGATTATTACTGGATGGAAGATCCTAAAGAGATTCAGATTGATGTCTTTAAGCGTCAAATAGCTTTGTCAAAGAAACACAATTTACCTTTTGTTGTCCATACACGTGATGCATTAGAGGATACTTACGCTGTTATTAAAGAAGTTGGTGTTGGTCCTCGTGGGGGGATTATGCACTCATACTCAGGATCCCTAGAAATGGCTCAAAAATTTGTTGATCTTGGGATGATGATTTCATTTTCAGGTGTTGTGACTTTTAAGAAGGCTTTGGATGTCCAAGAAGCTGCTCAGAAGTTACCTTTAGATAAGATTCTGGTTGAAACGGATGCACCGTATTTGGCACCCGTTCCCAAACGTGGTCGAGAGAATCGTACAGGCTATACACGTTACGTAGTAGAAAAGATTGCTGAGCTTCGTGGTTTAACAAGTGAAGAGGTTGCTAGGGCTACTTATAATAATGCGATGAGGATTTTTGGGCTGGATGAATAAAATAAAAATTCAAGAAGTCATCGTGGTAGAAGGTAAGGATGATACTGCAAATTTGAGACGCTTTTATGAGGTGGATACCTATGAGACTAGAGGCTCTGCTATCAATGAAGACGACTTAGAGCGTATCAATAAGCTTAATGATTTACGCGGGGTGATTGTTTTTACTGATCCAGACTATAATGGTGAACGTATCCGTAAAATCATCATGGAAGCTGTTCCGACAGCAAAGCATGCTTTTTTAAACCGTGGGGAAGCAACACCAAAATCTAAGACTAAAGGTCGTTCATTGGGTGTTGAGCATGCGAGTTTTGAGGATCTTCAAAAGGCCTTATCTGGAGTTCTAGGTAGTTACGATGATGATAATCAGTTTGATATTAGTAAATCAAATCTTATGAAGTTAGGACTACTAATGGGAGCAGATAGTCGAAAGCGTCGAGAATATTTGGGCGAGGCGCTTCGTATTGGTTATTGCAATGGAAAGCAGCTTCTAAAACGTTTGGAATTGTTTGGAATCACTCTAGAGGAGCTGGAAGAGGCTATGTCAAATTATTAGACTACCAGTAATCTTAAAATCAAATCGCTATTAAGTAGCTTATTATAGAGGTTGGGATAATTAAGAATTTGGACCTATTTTTTGTCCAAATATAAAAATCGTGAAATTAATAAGAAAAGAGAATAAATGAGAATTGCAGATTATAGCGTGACCAAGGCTGTCCTTGAACGCCATGGCTTTACCTTTAAGAAGTCTTTCGGACAGAACTTCTTAACAGATACAAATATTTTACAAAAAATTGTTGATACGGCAGAGATTGATAAAAATGTCAATGTAATTGAAATTGGACCTGGTATTGGAGCATTAACAGAATTCTTGGCTGAAAATGCTGCGGAAGTTATGGCTTTTGAAATTGATGATCGATTGGTTCCGATTTTGGAGGATACATTACGTGATCATGATAATGTTAACGTGATTAATGAAGATGTTCTCAAGGCGGATTTACAGACACGAGTAAAAGAATTTAAAAATCCAGAACTACCAATTAAGGTCGTAGCCAATTTGCCATATTATATTACGACGCCAATCTTGATGCATTTGATTGAGAGTAAGATTCCTTTTGCAGAATTTGTCGTTATGATGCAAAAAGAAGTCGCTGACCGTATTTCTGCAGAGCCTAATAGTAAGGCTTATGGTTCTCTATCAATTGCTGTTCAGTATTATATGATCGCTAAAGTGGCATTCATTGTCCCTCGTACAGTCTTTGTACCAGCCCCTAATGTTGACTCAGCTATTTTGAAGATGACGCGTCGTGAACAACCGTTGGTTGAAGTTAAAGATGAGGATTTCCTTTTCCGAGTGGCTAAGGCTAGCTTTGTCCATCGTCGTAAGACATTGTGGAATAATTTAACAAATCATTTTGGTAAATCTGAGGAAGTGAAAGCCCAACTTGAGCAGGCTTTGGAAATTGCAGATATAAAACCTTCTATTCGTGGAGAGGCTTTATCTATTTCTGATTTTGCACACTTATCAGATGCTTTGAGAGAAGCAGGCCTATAATTCAAAAATCCCACTGAATCTCAGTGGGATTTTTAGCTATGCGGAGAAAGGGATTTGAACCCTCACGCTTGAAAAAGCACATGCGCCTGAAGCATGCGTGTCTGCCATTCCACCACCTCCGCAGATGATATGCCTATTATACTGCAATCTATTGAAAATGCAAGGAGGCCCATGGGAAATGGAAGATCAGTTTTTTTGTTCCAGAAAAGCTTTCTAATTTGTGATATAATAGGGCTATTAAACGAATGAGGAGTTCACTTGCAAGGAAGAATTATCAAAGCACTGGCAGGTTTCTATTATGTAGAGCATGATGGTGTTGTATACCAGACGCGTGCACGAGGAAATTTTAGAAAAAAAGGACAAACACCTTATGTTGGAGATTTTGTTGAATTTTCAGCAGAGGAAAATTCAGAAGGTTATATCCTAAAAATTGGTCAACGAATCAATAGTTTAGTGCGTCCACCCATTGTCAATATAGATCAGGCTGTGGTTATTATGTCTGCTAAGGAACCGGATTTTAACAGTAATCTTTTGGACCGTTTTTTGGTTTTACTAGAGCATAAAAATATAAAGCCTGTAATCTATATTTCTAAGATGGACTTGGTTGAAGATGATTCAGAAATGAAAGCTATTCAAAAACAGTATCAAAAAATTGGTTTTGATTTTATCTTCAGTTTGGAAGACCTATTGCCGCTCTTGACTGATAAAATAACAGTCTTTATGGGACAGACAGGTGTTGGAAAATCAACCTTGTTGAACCGTATTGCCCCACAGTTACATTTAGAAACAGGTGAGATTTCAGACAGTCTAGGTCGTGGACGTCATACTACAAGGGCTGTAAGTCTTTATGACGTTCATGGTGGGAAGATTGCTGATACACCAGGATTCTCTTCGCTAGATTATGAAGTGGATAATGCAGAGGACTTGAGTGAAGCTTTTCCGGAAATCCGTCAAGCTAGTCATGGCTGTAAATTCCGTTCTTGTACTCATACCCATGAGCCTTCTTGTGCTGTTAAGGATGAGGTTGAAAATGGCCAGATCTGGCAAGTCCGTTATGATAATTACCTTCAATTTTTAAGTGAAATTGAAAATCGTCGTGAAACATATAAAAAAACTGTAAAAAGAAAGTAGGTCTCTCATGTCATATAAAATTGCTCCTTCTATCCTAGCTGCTGATTACGCTAATTTTGCTTCAGAACTAGCTCGTATTGATGCATCAGGTGCGGAATATGTTCACATTGATATTATGGATGGTCAATTTGTTCCTAATATCAGTTGGGGAGCAGATGTGGTTGCTAGCATGCGTAAACATAGCAAGTTAGTTTTTGATTGTCACCTTATGGTTGTTGATCCTGAGCGTTATGTGGATGCCTATGCACAAGCTGGTGCAGATATCATGACTATTCATGTTGAAGCCACTAAGCATATCCATGGTGCCCTCCAGAAAATCAAAGCTGCTGGTATGAAAGCAGGTGTTGTGATTAATCCTGGAACCCCAGTTGAGGCACTTATTCCTGTACTTGATTTAGTCGATCAAGTACTTATCATGACTGTAAATCCAGGTTTTGGTGGTCAGGCGTTCATTCCAGAAATGATGTCTAAAGTAGAGCGTGTTGTGGAGCTTCGTGAAAAAGGTGGCTATTCATTCGATATTGAAGTTGATGGTGGTGTAGATAACAACACTATTGCAGCATGTGCCAAGGCGGGGGCTAATGTTTTTGTAGCGGGCTCTTACCTCTTCAAAAATCCTGATTTGACAGCGCAAGTTCAAACGCTTCGTGATGCTATCGATGCCTAAAATAGCTTTATTTGTCGGTGGTGAGCTAGAGTGGTTCGCTACCGATTTTGATTATTTTGTTGGGGTGGATCGTGCGTGCTTACGTTTGTTGGATTTAGGTTTACCTCTTGATTTGGCTGTCGGAGACTTTGATTCAGTATCTCGGTCAGAGTTAGAGATGATTCAATCAGCTGCCAAAGATTGTATGATTGCTCCAGCTGAAAAGGATGATACGGATACAGAGTTAGCCCTAAAAATTATATTTCAGCTATATCCTGAGGCGGAAGTAACTATTTTTGGTGCTTTTGGTGGCAGAATTGATCATATGTTATCAAATATATTTTTGGTCAGCGATCCTGAATTAGCTCCTTTTATGAGGCGTATCTGTTTGCGAGATAAGCAAAATAAGATTACTTATTATCCAGAAGGAAGTCATAAAGTTTTACCAGAACCCGGAATGACATATGTTTCTTTTTTACATGAAGGAGATGGAGAACTGACGATTTTGGGAGCAAAATACGAATTAACTAGTATGAATTATTTCCAGAAGAAAATCTATTCTAGCAATGAATTCGTTGATGGTCCTATTCAAGTGCTTGTGCCAAATGGATATGTGATTGTCATCCAGACTAAAGATAGGAGTTAGTATGATCTATCTACTTACACTTTTAACTTTATTAAGCTTGGGGATTCTTATTGCTCTTTTCTTGAAGAATATGGAGTTAAAAGAACAGATTAATAAGAGTTTGGAAGAAAATGCAGATAATCTTTCAGATCAAGTTTCGTTTCAATTGGAAAGTTTTGCTAAGACAAACCAACTGGAAACAACAAAGCAATTGAACCAATTGCAGATGGAACTATATCAACAGTTGACAGATATCCGAGAGGTTTTACATCAAAATTTGTCTGATAATCGAGACCGTTCCGACCAACGCCTTGAGCAAATAAACCAAAGCTTAACCAAAGCTGTTAAAGATATGCAGGATTCCAATGAGAAACGTTTGGAACAAATGCGTCAGACAGTTGAAGAGAAACTTGAGCAAACCTTACAAACACGTTTACAAGCCTCTTTTGAGACGGTTTCAAGACAATTAGAGTCGGTTAACCAGGGCTTGGGGGAAATGAAAAATGTAGCCAAGGATGTTGGAAGTCTTAACAAGGTCCTCTCAAATACAAAAACACGAGGTATTTTGGGAGAGCTTCAATTAGGGCAAATTATTGAAGACATATTGACTGTTAATCAGTACGAGCGAGAATTTCCTACGGTATCAGGTTCAAGTGAACGAGTTGAATATGCAATCAAAATGCCAGGAAACCATAAAGATGAATATATCTACCTTCCCATTGATTCTAAGTTTCCTTTGGAAGATTACTATCGTCTGGAAGATGCTTATGAGTCTGGTAATAAAGAGGAGATTGAGAATCACCGTAAGTCACTTTTGACTAGTATTAAGCGATTTGCAAAGGATATTAACAAGAAGTATCTTAACCCACCTGAAACCACAAATTTTGGTATATTATTTTTGCCGACGGAAGGACTTTATGCTGAGGTAGTACGTCAACCAGCCTTCTTTGATGCCCTTCGTCGCGAGGAGAATATTGTTATCGCAGGGCCGTCAACCTTATCAGCACTCTTGAATTCATTGTCTGTAGGATTTAGAACTTTGAATATTCAAAAGAATGCGGATGATATTAGTAAGATTTTAGGCAACGTCAAACTAGAGTTTGGCAGGTTTGGAGATATGTTAGCTAAAGCTCAGAAACAATTGAATACAGCAAGTAAAACCGTCGATAGTCTTCTTAACACAAGGAGTAGGGCAATTGTTAGAGCTCTTGATACAATTGAAACCTATCAAGACAGTGCGACACAAAGTTTGTTGGATTTACCACGATTAGAAAACGAGGACAAGCATGAAGATTAATCAAATGAAAAAAGACGAGTATTTTGAAGGTTTTTATCTGATTAAGCGTGCAGAGGTACGTAAGACAAGAGCAGGAAAGGATTACATTGCCTTTACATTCCAGGATGATACTGGAGAGATTTCAGGCAACCTATGGGATGCTCAGCCTTATAATGTCGAAGAATTTACCGCAGGTAAAGTAGTGCATATGGAGGGCCGTCGAGAGGTTTATAATAATACTCCTCAGGTAAACCAAATTACCTTACGCTTGCCTACATTTGGTGAGCCAAATGATCCGGCTGATTTCAAAGAGAAACCACCAGTAAATCCTTCCGAAGTACGCGAATACCTAGAGCAAATGATTTTCAAGATTGAGGAAGCAACTTGGCAGCGTGTTGTTCGTACCCTCTATCGAAAGTATAATAAAGAGTTTTTCACTTTTCCAGCTGCTAAAACAAATCATCATGCCTTTGAAAGTGGACTAGCCTATCATACAGCTACTATGGTTCGCTTAGCGGACAGCATTGGAGATATTTATCCAGAGCTCAATAAGAGTCTACTCTTTGCCGGAATTATGCTTCATGATTTAGCTAAGGTTATTGAACTT
This sequence comes from Streptococcus sp. 449_SSPC, assembly GCF_001073005.1. Taxonomy (NCBI): domain Bacteria; kingdom Bacillati; phylum Bacillota; class Bacilli; order Lactobacillales; family Streptococcaceae; genus Streptococcus; species Streptococcus sp. 449_SSPC. Next base: position 213,448 of record NZ_JVGR01000022.1, on the reverse strand, counting down.
ACTGGTCCTGAAAATACTGAGTATACGGTTCGTGGAAACTTGATTGGTCATATTGCTTTGATTGATGAAGAAATCACTAAGGTGCTCATGGAGCTCAATATTGACGATACGCGTGAGGATGTCGTTGTTTTGCGTCATGTTATTCTCAGCCATCATGGACAACTAGAGTATGGTAGTCCAGTGCGCCCCCGTATTATGGAGGCAGAAATTATTCATATGATTGATAATCTTGATGCCAGTATGATGATGATGACGACAGCCCTTAACCTAGTAGGTCCAGGAGAAATGACAAATCGTCTCTTTGCTATGGATAATCGTTCTTTCTACAAGCCAAAATTTGATTAAAATCGAAATTAAGCGAGCATTTCATATGAAAATGTTCGTTTTTTGCTGTATTATGGTATAATAGTTAAAAAGTACAGAAAATATAGGTAACATATGAAATTAAAACGAAGTGAGCGCATGGTAGTGATTTCAAACTACCTGATTAATAATCCTTATCAATTGACAAGCCTCAACACCTTTGCAGAACGTTATGAAGCTGCAAAGTCTTCAATCTCAGAAGATGTTGCTATCATTAAAAAAGCTTTTGAGGAAAGTCAAATAGGAGAAATCGAAACAGTAACTGGTGCATCTGGTGGCGTTATGTTTACACCGACTATTTCTGATGAAGATGCAAGAAGTCTGGTTGAAGATCTTTGTAAACGTCTTTCCGAGAGTGATCGTATCTTACCAGGTGGTTATCTCTACCTATCTGATTTATTGAGTACACCGTCTATTTTAAAAAATGTTGGTCGTATCATTGCCAGTGCCTTTAAAGGACAAAAAATTGATGCCGTTATGACAGTTGCAACCAAAGGAGTTCCTTTAGCAAATGCAGTAGCAGATGTCTTGAACATTCCATTTGTTATCGTTCGTCGTGACTTGAAAATTACAGAAGGTTCAACCGTATCGGTAAACTACGTTAGTGGTTCAAGTGATCGTATTGAAAAGATGTTCCTTTCAAAACGTAGTTTGAAACCAAATAGCCGCGTCCTTATTGTTGATGATTTTCTTAAAGGTGGCGGTACCATTACGGGTATGATTAGCTTGCTTTCAGAATTTGATAGTGAGTTAGTAGGTGTAGCTGTATTCGCAGAAAATGCTAAAGGCGATCGTGATATCCATGAATATAAATCATTACTTACTGTTTCTGACATCGATGTAAAAGCACAGAAGGTAGAAGTTGAAGTCGGTAATATTTTTGATAAATAATTAATCTACGATAGTATTCCTAATTTAACGATTAGGAATTTTTCTTTTTAACAAGAAAGTCTTGACAATAATCATCAAAAAATGATACTATATTAGACGGTACTTTTTACTTTTGGTCTCTCAAAAGTGTACAGAGACGTGCTGACATAAGTTGCAAAAGTACACAAAGATATGGGCTGTCACCAAGTGCCATATCAACCAAAAATAAAAAAACACAGGAGAATGTAGATGCCTACAATTAACCAATTGGTTCGTAAACCACGTCAATCAAAAGTTGTTAAATCTAAATCACCAGCTTTGAACGTTGGTTACAACAGCCACAAAAAAGTTCAAACTAACGTATCTTCACCACAAAAACGTGGTGTTGCAACACGTGTTGGAACAATGACACCTAAGAAACCTAACTCAGCCCTTCGTAAATTCGCTCGTGTACGTTTGAGCAACCTTATCGAAGTTACTGCTTACATCCCAGGTATCGGACACAACCTCCAAGAACACAGCGTTGTTCTTATCCGTGGTGGACGTGTAAAAGACCTTCCAGGGGTACGTTACCACATCGTCCGTGGTGCACTTGATACTGCAGGTGTAGCTGATCGTAAACAAAGCCGTTCTAAATACGGTGCTAAACGTCCTAAAGGATAAGAAGGGAGATAAGATAAAATGAGTCGTAAAAATAGAGCGCCTAAACGCGAAGTATTGGCAGATCCATTGTACAATTCAAAAATCGTTACACGTCTTATCAACCGTGTAATGCTTGACGGTAAACGTGGTACTGCTGCAACAATCGTATACGATGCTTTCGAGCAAATCAAAGAAGCAACTGGAAACGATGCTCTTGAAGTATTTGAAACAGCTATGGACAACATCATGCCTGTACTTGAAGTACGTGCACGTCGTGTCGGTGGTTCAAACTACCAAGTCCCAGTTGAAGTTCGTCCAGAACGTCGTACAACTCTTGGTCTTCGTTGGTTGGTTAACGCATCACGTGCGCGTGGTGAACACACTATGAAAGATCGTCTTGCAAAAGAAATCATGGATGCTGCAAACAACACTGGTGCATCAGTTAAGAAACGTGAAGATACTCACAAAATGGCTGAAGCAAACCGTGCCTTTGCACACTTCCGCTGGTAATCATAAGTTTCAAGCTGAATTACAGTCATATATTCATAAGCTAAGATTATGGATTTGTAATAGGCTGACTCTGAATTTAAATAATATTATTCATATCATTTGAAAACCAGTTAAATATTAGTGAAAAAACGGGTAGGTCCTGCCTATCCGTTTTTTGACAATAATGTTATAATAAATAAGTAAACTAAAATATTTATAGGAGAATAAACCTAATGGCACGCGAATTTTCACTTGCAAAAACTCGTAATATCGGTATCATGGCCCACGTCGATGCCGGTAAAACAACTACAACAGAGCGTATCCTTTACTACACTGGTAAAATCCACAAAATCGGTGAAACTCACGAAGGTGCATCACAAATGGACTGGATGGAGCAAGAACAAGAGCGTGGTATCACAATCACATCTGCCGCTACAACAGCACAATGGGATGGTCACCGCGTTAACATCATCGATACACCAGGACACGTGGACTTCACAATCGAAGTACAACGTTCACTCCGTGTATTGGATGGTGCCGTAACCGTTCTTGACTCACAATCAGGTGTAGAACCTCAAACTGAAACAGTTTGGCGTCAAGCAACTGAGTATGGTGTTCCACGTATCGTATTTGCCAACAAAATGGATAAAATCGGTGCAGACTTCCTTTACTCAGTAAGCACACTTCACGATCGTCTTCAAGCAAACGCACACCCAATCCAATTGCCAATCGGTGCTGAAGATGATTTCCGTGGTATCATTGACTTGATTAAAATGAAAGCTGAAATCTATACTAATGACCTTGGTACAGATATTCTTGAAGAAGATATTCCAGCTGATTACGTTGATCAAGCAAACGAATACCGTGAAAAATTGATCGAAGCAGTTGCTGAAACTGACGAAGATTTGATGATGAAATACCTTGAAGGTGAAGAAATCACTAACGAGGAATTGAAAGCAGCTATCCGTCGTGCAACAATCAACGTTGAATTCTTCCCAGTTCTTTGTGGTTCTGCCTTCAAGAACAAAGGTGTTCAATTGATGCTTGATGCGGTTATCGATTACCTTCCAAGTCCACTTGATATCCCTGCAATCAAAGGTATCAACCCAGATACAGACGAAGAAGAAACTCGTCCAGCATCTGATGATGAGCCATTTGCAGCTCTTGCCTTCAAGATCATGACTGACCCATTTGTAGGTCGTTTGACATTTATCCGTGTTTACTCAGGTATCCTTCAATCAGGTTCATATGTAATGAACACATCTAAAGGTAAACGTGAACGTATCGGACGTATCCTTCAAATGCACGCTAACAGCCGTCAAGAAATTGAACAAGTATACGCTGGTGATATCGCTGCTGCTATCGGTTTGAAAGATACTACAACTGGTGACTCATTGACTGATGAAAAAGCTAAAGTTATTCTTGAGTCAATCGAAGTTCCAGAACCAGTTATCCAATTGATGGTTGAGCCTAAGACTAAAGCTGACCAAGATAAGATGGGTATCGGTCTTCAAAAACTTGCTGAAGAAGATCCAACATTCCGTGTTGAAACTAACCCTGAAACTGGTGAAACAGTTATCTCTGGTATGGGTGAACTTCACCTTGATGTCCTTGTTGACCGTTTGAAACGTGAACACAAAGTTGAAGCAAACGTTGGTGCTCCACAAGTATCTTACCGTGAAACATTCCGTGCTGGAACACAAGCACGTGGATTCTTCAAACGTCAATCTGGTGGTAAAGGTCAGTTTGGTGATGTTTGGATTGAATTTACTCCAAATGAAGAAGGTAAAGGTTTCGAATTCGAAAATGCTATCGTCGGTGGTGTGGTTCCACGTGAATTCATCCCTGCAGTAGAAAAAGGATTGGAAGAATCTATGGCTAACGGTGTCCTTGCTGGATACCCAATGGTTGACATCAAAGCTAAGCTTTACGATGGTTCATACCACGATGTCGATTCATCTGAAACTGCCTTCAAGATTGCTGCGTCTCTTGCACTTAAAGAAGCTGCTAAGACTGCACAACCAACTATCCTTGAACCAATGATGCTTGTAACAATCACTGTTCCTGAAGAAAACCTTGGTGATGTTATGGGTCACGTTACAGCTCGTCGTGGACGTGTTGATGGTATGGAAGCACACGGTAACAGCCAAATCGTTCGTGCGTATGTTCCACTTGCTGAAATGTTCGGTTATGCAACAACACTTCGTTCTGCAACTCAAGGTCGTGGTACATTCATGATGGTATTTGACCACTATGAAGATGTTCCTAAATCAGTTCAAGAAGAAATCATCAAGAAAAATTCTGGTGAAGCTTAATTAGAACTTATAAAGTTAAGGTACTTATGAAAGTAAGTGCCTTTTCTATTTGCAATTTTTTGAAAAAAATTATATAATATGACTGTTGAAAGGTTGAATTGAAAGCGCTCAAGTTAATCTTTTCACAATAGGGAGAGCTTGCTCTCAAAATTATATTTATTTGATTTTCATAAGGAGGAAATCACTAATGGTAGTTAAAGTTGGTATTAACGGTTTCGGTCGTATCGGTCGTCTTGCTTTCCGTCGTATCCAAAACGTAGAAGGTGTTGAAGTTACGCGCATCAACGACCTTACAGATCCAGTTATGCTTGCACACTTGTTGAAATACGACACAACTCAAGGTCGTTTCGACGGTACTGTTGAAGTTAAAGATGGTGGATTTGAAGTTAACGGTAAATTCGTTAAAGTTTCTGCTGAACGTGACCCAGAACAAATTGACTGGGCTAACGACGGTGTAGAAATCGTTCTTGAAGCAACTGGTTTCTTTGCTAAGAAAGATGCTGCTGAAAAACACTTGCACGAAGGTGGAGCTAAGAAAGTTGTTATCACTGCTCCTGGTGGAAACGATGTTAAAACAATCGTATTTAACACTAACCACGATATCCTTGATGGTACTGAAACAGTTATCTCAGGTGCTTCATGTACTACAAACTGCTTGGCTCCAATGGCTAAAGCATTGCAAGATAACTTCGGTGTTAAACAAGGTTTGATGACTACTATCCACGCTTACACTGGTGACCAAATGATCCTTGACGGACCACACCGTGGTGGTGACCTTCGTCGTGCACGTGCTGGTGCTGCAAACATCGTTCCTAACTCAACTGGTGCTGCTAAAGCTATCGGTTTGGTTATCCCAGAATTGAACGGTAAACTTGACGGTGCTGCACAACGTGTTCCAGTTCCAACTGGATCAGTTACTGAATTGGTAGCAGTTCTTGAAAAAGACGTTACTGTTGATGAAGTGAACGCAGCTATGAAAGCAGCTTCAAACGAATCATTCGGTTACACTGAAGATCCAATCGTATCTTCAGATATCGTAGGTATTTCTTACGGTTCATTGTTTGATGCAACTCAAACTAAAGTACAAACTGTTGATGGTAAACAATTGGTTAAAGTTGTTTCTTGGTACGACAACGAAATGTCATACACTTCACAACTTGTACGTACTCTTGAATACTTCGCGAAAATCGCTAAATAATTCAATTGTATAAAAAGAAGAGCTTCGGCTCTTTTTTTATTTTCCAAAATAATAAAACAGCCGTATAAATAGGCTGTTATAATCTCAGTAGGATTGTGATTTATGAATAAGCTAGAAGGCATTCCAAATGAGTAGAAAGAGCATGATACAACCCCAGGCGTTTTTATTATGTTTTTGTATAGCTAGCATACCATAAATAAGTATAAAAACGGTAAGTGATTCAAATAGGGTATAGACATCAAAACCAATGATTCCATGGATAAGGAGGCAAAAAATCGCACAAGTTATTGCCCCACTATCTAACCAAATGTAAGGAGATGGAAAACGTATGCGTATCTTTTCAGCGATGACTACATAGTTAAATCCTTCCCAGAATCCCCAAATAAGACAGATGAATAGGTATGCCAGGATATTACTAGGAAATGATTGGCTCATTACTTCTTTTGTTAATTGTATTGATTGAAGAGGTAGATAGGAATGAATCTGATGAGTAATTCCTTTAAATATGATAAGTGGTAGGGCTACAAGAAGAGATTGAAAAAGGGTGGTAACTAGATTTTTGGTGATTAATCCAAAGTGTCTGAAAGATTCTTTGCGATAAAGCATAACAGTGCTGGTTCCTAAGCCTGCGATGGCAAATTGACAACTAGCTAATAAGATTAATCGCAGCCATAGCGGTACTGAGGTTTGGTTAGTGTATGAAAAAAGAGTTGGTTTAAGAGTAAGAAAGAGGAGCAGAAGAACAAGGGTAAGAATAAGGATTACATTTAGATCATGGTCAGCTTGTTTCTGCTTCTTGTTTAGCGGTTTTTTCATGGATATTCGACCTTTCTATTTAGATTATATGCTAAATGTCTTATACTAGCAATAAGCTAGAAATCCTTCTGATTTTGCTATCTCTTTTATGCATTTTGTGATATAATGAAAACGTATTAAAAAATTAAGGAGTCTGATCAAATGGCTAAATTGACTGTTAAAGATGTTGACTTGAAAGGGAAAAAAGTTCTCGTTCGTGTTGACTTCAACGTACCTGTAAAAGATGGCGTGATCACTAACGACAACCGTATCACTGCTGCCCTTCCAACTATCAAGTACATTCTTGAACAAGGTGGACGTGCAATCCTCTTCTCTCACCTTGGACGTGTAAAAGAAGAAGCTGATAAAGAAGGCAAATCACTTGCTCCTGTAGCTGCTGACTTGGCTGCTAAATTGGGTCAAGACGTTAAATTTATCCCAGGTGTTACACGTGGTGCTGAATTGGAAGCAGCTGTTAACGCTCTTGAAGATGGACAAGTTCTCTTGGTTGAAAACACTCGTTTTGAAGATGTTGATGGCAAGAAAGAATCTAAAAATGATCCTGAACTTGGTAAATACTGGGCATCACTTGGAGATGGTATCTTCGTAAACGATGCATTCGGTACAGCTCACCGTGCACACGCATCTAACGTTGGTATCTCAGCAAACGTTGATAAAGCTGTTGCTGGTTTCCTTCTTGAAAACGAAATTGCTTACATCAAAGAAGCAGTTGAAACTCCAGAACGTCCATTCGTAGCTATCCTTGGTGGTTCTAAAGTATCTGATAAGATTGGTGTTATCGAAAACCTTCTTGCAAAAGCTGATAAAGTTCTTATCGGTGGTGGTATGACTTACACATTCTACAAAGCACAAGGTATCGAAATCGGTAACTCACTTGTAGAAGAAGATAAACTTGATGTTGCTAAAGCTCTTCTTGAAAAATCAAACGGTAAATTGATCTTGCCAGTTGACTCAAAAGAAGCTAATGCATTTGCTGACTACACTGAAGTGAAAGACACTGAAGGTGAAGCAGTAGACCCAGGTTTCCTTGGTTTGGATATCGGTCCTAAATCAATTGCTGAATTCGATAAAGCCTTGACTGGTGCGAAAACAGTTGTATGGAATGGTCCTATGGGTGTATTTGAAAACCCTGACTTCCAAGCTGGTACAATCGGTGTGATGGACGCAATCGTGAAACAACCAGGCGTTAAATCAATCATCGGTGGTGGTGACTCAGCTGCTGCAGCAATCAACCTTGGACGTGCAGATAAATTCTCATGGATCTCTACTGGTGGTGGTGCTTCTATGGAACTTCTTGAAGGTAAAGAACTTCCAGGATTGGCTGCACTTACTGATAAATAAGTCTATTAGAATGAAAAGAGTTGGGAAACCAACTCTTTTTTGTGTCATCTCTTTGAATATTTGATAGAGGCTTAAATTATTATTGGGAAGTAAATTTCTCTCAAAAAATTGCGATTATTAGTTTGAACTTTGCGTCATAATACTGTAGAAGTAGCCAAAAGTTTCATAATCATGTTAAAATAGTAAAATGGGATTGAAATTTGAACCGAAAAAATTTAAATTTGGTATGCGTACACTTAAGACGGGGATTGCTGTCTTTCTTGTTTTAGGTCTTTTTTCTGCTTTAGGGTGGGAAGGGCTTCAGATTGGTTGTTTGACAGCAGTCTTTAGTCTTCGAGAAAACTTTGACAGAAGTATTCAGTTTGGTAAATCACGTATTTTTGCGAATACGGTTGGAGGGCTTTTGTCGCTATTATTTTACTTTGTGAATATGTGGTTTAATCATTCAGTTTGGGTGACCTTGCTATTGGTTCCAATTTTGACAATGCTGACGATTGTCATTAATGTGTCTTTTAATAATGCATCTGGTGTTATTGGAGGGGTGGCTGCACTTCTGATTATTACTTTGTCTATTCCACCTGATAATACCTTTACTTATGTTATTGCACGAGTCTTTGAAACTTTCTGTGGAGTCTTTATAGCAATCCTTGTCAATTATGATTATGATTGGTTACTTAAACACTTAAAATAAGAATGATAGGGTTCTATTGAACTCTATTTTTTATGTTTTTTTGATAAAATCCTTAAATTAGAGCGAATACACAATATAATGTTCGGGAATTGCTCGTTGTGTAAGAAAAAGTAACATAAACTGTTGACATGTAGAAATATTCAGAATATAATTGTTAGGAAAGGAGGATGATCATGGCAAGAGAGAAAGAATTAAGACGTTCTCTAGCTGTTTTTCCGATTGGAACAGTTATGAAATTGACGGATTTAACTGCTCGTCAAATTCGTTACTATGAAGATCAAGGTTTAATTCAACCTGAACGTACAGCTGGAAATCGTCGTATGTACTCATTAAATGATATGGATCGTTTATTGGAAATCAAAGATTTTTTGGATGATGGTTACAATATTGCAGCGATTAAGCATGAGTACGAAGAGCGTGAAGTTCGTGCCCAACAAAAACAAGCGGCTTTAACAGATGCGGACGTTCGACGTATCTTGCATGATGAACTCCTTCAGCAAGGCCGTTTTACGACCCCGTCACAACAATTTGGTAACTTGCGTATCTAATTACGCTTTGAACTTTTATTTTTGGTTTTTATAAAGGAGACCCCTATTATGGCAATCACAGCAGCTGATATTCGTCGCGAAGTCAAAGAGAAGAATGTTACTTTCTTGCGTTTAATGTTCTCTGATATTCTTGGTGTTATGAAGAACGTTGAAATTCCTGCGACAGATGAACAGTTGGATAAGGTACTTTCAAATAAAGCTATGTTTGATGGTTCATCAATCGAGGGATTTGTTCGTATCAACGAATCTGATATGTATCTTTACCCAGATCTTGATACGTGGACAGTTTTCCCTTGGGGGGATGAAAATGGTGCAGTAGCTGGTCTTATTTGTGATATCTATACCTCTGCAGGTGAACCATTTGCTGGTGACCCTCGTGGTAACTTGAAAAAGGCTTTGCGTCATATGGAAGAAGTTGGTTATAAATCATTTAACCTTGGACCAGAACCAGAATTCTTCCTTTTCAAATTAGATGAACAAGGTAATCCTACACTTGAAGTTAACGATAAAGGTGGTTATTTTGACCTTGCACCAACTGACCTTGCAGATAACACACGTCGTGAAATCGTTAATGTGTTGACAGAAATGGGATTCGATGTTGAAGCATCTCACCACGAAGTGGCTGTTGGTCAACATGAAATCGACTTCAAGTATACAGATGTTTTGAAGGCTTGTGATAATATCCAAATTTTCAAATTGGTTGTTAAGACAATCGCTCGTAAACATGGTCTTTATGCGACATTTATGGCGAAACCTAAATATGGTATTGCTGGTAGCGGTATGCACTGTAACATGTCTCTCTTCACTGAAGAAGGAAATGCATTCTTTGATCCAGAGGATCCACGTGGTATGCAATTGTCTCAAGATGCTTACTACTTCCTTGGTGGTTTGATGAAACATGCATACAACTATACTGCAATTATTAACCCAACAGTTAACTCTTACAAACGTTTGGTTCCTGGATACGAAGCTCCTGTATATATTGCATGGGCAGGTAGCAACCGTTCACCATTGATTCGCGTTCCTGCGTCTCGTGGTATGGGTACACGTTTGGAATTACGTTCAGTAGACCCAATGGCAAACCCATACTTGGCACTTGCAGTTCTTTTGGAAGCTGGTCTTGATGGTATTATTAACAAGATTGATGCTCCAGATCCAGTTGAAACAAACATCTACTCAATGTCTCCTGAAGAACGTAAAGAGGCTGGTATTATTGATTTGCCATCAACACTTCGTAACGCTCTTAAAGCATTGGAAACAGATGAAGTGGTTCGTCAAGCTTTGGGTAATCATATCTATACAAACTTCCTTGATGCGAAACGTATGGAATGGGCAAGTTATGCTACCTTTGTTTCACAATGGGAAATTGATAACTACTTGGACATTTATTAATAAATTAAATTTGAAGATCAGGTTATGCCTGGTTTTCTTTTTATTCTAAATTCATTAAGTTCTTGGACAAATTACGTAGTTTTAACTGAGCTGTTTTCTTTTGTCATATTTCTTTATTCCCCCTTAATCGCATTAAAATATGAGAGTGTTAAACTAATTTTATATTAATCTTATTCAGGGGGAAATATGAAAACTACAAAAAAAGCTGCTTTGGCAGTAGCCTCAAGTGCATTATTGCTCGGTCTTACAGTCGCACAAACAGTTAATGCTGATACTTATACAGTTCAAAATGGAGATTCATTCTTCGGGATTGCTAGTCAGTATGGGGTAGATCCTTATCAATTGGCAGCTGAAAATGGCATGACTATTTGGTCAACAATTGTTCCTGGTGGAAGCTTGGAAGTTTCAGGTGCTACGACAGCAGTTGAGGAAACAACAGAAGCTTCTTCTTCAGAGGTAGCAGCTACTGATTCAGATGCTACTTGGAATCGTTATCCAGTTGGTCAATGTACATGGGGTGTTAAGGAAGTCGCTCCATGGGCAAGTAACTGGTGGGGTAATGGTGGCGATTGGGCAGGAAGCGCTGCTAGCCAAGGTTATGCTGTAGGTTCAACACCTGTGACAGGATCAATTGTATGTTGGACTGATGGTGGTTACGGTCACGTTGGTTATGTAACACAAGTTGGTCAAGATGGTCAAATTCAAATCTTGGAGTCAAACTATCAAGGTCAACAACAAATCAATAACTATCGTGGTTGGTTTGACCCACAAAATTCACTAACACCAGGTTCAGTATCTTACATTTATCCAGGTGCATAAAATGAAAAAAGCGTTATAAGCGCTTTTTTACTTGCTAGAATGGTGTGCTCTAGACTGGATTTAAACTTTAAAAAATGGTAGCCATCTAGCTACCATTTTTTTATTTATCAGGTGTGAGAATCATTGGAATAATGATTGGTTCACGTTCTGTTTTTTCATATAAGAATGGGCGTAAAACATTGACGATTGCTCCATTAACAGATTGGATGCTAGCATCCTTATTCTTAAGAGCGATACGAATAGCATTGAATAGAATGCGTTGGCTTTCGCGGATAAGATCGCCAGATTCACGCATGTAGATGAAGCCACGACTGAGGATGTCTGGACCGGCTAGAATCATCTTAGACTTGAAGTCGACAGTTGCTACGGCAAGTACGACACCATCTTCAGAGAGATCACGACGGTCACGAAGAACGGCAGCTCCGATATCCCCAATACCATTACCATCAACATAGATATCTTGAGCATTGAAGTGACCTGCACGACGCGCAGAGTCTTTTGTTAGGGCCAAGACATCACCATTTTCCATAATGAAGATATTATCTTTTGGAACACCACAATCAACAGCAAGACCTGCGTGGACTTTCTGCATGCGGTATTCACCGTGAACAGGCATAAAGAATTTTGGTTTGATCAAACGAAGCATGAGTTTTTGCTCTTGTTGACCACCGTGTCCAGAGGTATGGATATTGTTGATTTTACCGTGGATAACATCGACCCCAGCTTCTTGAATAGTATTAATCAAGCGGTTAACGCTGGTTGTGTTTCCTGGGATAGGGCTAGATGAGAAGATAACAGTGTCACCAGGTTGTAGTGTCACTTGGCGGTGCATCCCGTTAGCGATACGTGCAAGGGCTGCCATAGGCTCTCCTTGAGAACCGGTACACATGATAAGAATCTCACTGGCATGGTAGTTTTTCATCTCACTAGGGTCAATGATAGTTCCTTTTGGAACTTTGATGTAGCCTAGTTCAACCCCGTTGACAATGGCTTTTTCCATAGAACGTCCGAAGACAACAATCTTACGGCCAGTTTTTACAGCGGCTTCGGCAGCTTGTTGCAGACGGAAAATATTTGAGGCAAATGAGGCGAAGATAATACGTCCGTGGATACCTTCAATAATTTTCATGATGGATTGACCAACGACCTTTTCGGAATTTGTGAAAGTTGGTACTTCAGCATTGGTTGAGTCTGAGAGGAGGCAAAGAACGCCTTCTTCACCAAGTGCAGCCATACGGTGAAGGTCTGCTGGCTCACCTACTGGGGTGAAGTCAAACTTAAAGTCACCGGTACACACAATTTTACCTTGAGGTGTATGGATGACAATACCGAGAGGTTCTGGAATTGAGTGAGTAGTACGGAAGAAGGTCACGCTCATATTTTTGAAAGTAAGCTCTGTATTAGCATTAATTTCATAGAGTTGTGCGTCACGAAGTAGTCCGTGTTCTTCCAACTTTCCTTTGATAAGAGCAAGAGCAAGTGGCCCTGCATAAATTGGGATATTTGCCTGTTTAAGAAGGAAGGGGATCCCACCAATATGGTCTTCGTGACCGTGGGTAATGACAAGTGCCTTTACACGATCAACGTTTTCAACGATGTAAGAATAGTCCGGGATAACATAGTCGATTCCGAGAAGATCATCCTCGGGGAATTTAATACCCGCATCGACGATGATAATCTCATCTTGGTATTCAATACCATAGGTATTTTTACCGATTTCCCCCAAACCACCAATCGCATAAACCCCAACTTCTTCAGGTTTTAGATTGATTTTTGATGCCATGGTCTTAGAACTCCGTTACTTCAAAAACGCCTGTTTCTTTTTCGTATTCAAGGGCTTTTTCTGAGAGGAGCTCGATGAATTCGATGTTATAGGCAGTGTTTTTTTCGATGATTTGACGAGCTTGGATACGTCCCTCAAGTTCAGTTTCTGCATCGATATCTAGGTAGAGTGATTTTGTCTGTTCACGGCGTGGATTACGCTCTTTAGTTTCTTGGTAAAAGACTTTATAAATCATGGTTTTCCTTTCTTTCCAAAAGGCTCTGCCATTCTATAAAAAAACCGGTCAAGTTAATCTTTCTATGATTTACTTGACGTTATGATATTCACTTTATGAGTAATAGCTAGTAGCCTTGATTCGTTTAACAATTACTATTATTGTACCATAAGATAAGGGCTAGATAAAGAAAATGGCGGAAAAAGTTGGAAAATGTTCGTTTCTGGGAAACAGTGACTTGTGTTATAATAGAAAAGCATAAAAGGAAACAAGGAAAAAAGATGAAAATATTAGCATTTGATACTTCTAGCACAGCTTTATCAGTAGCCTTGTTAGAAGATGAGAAACTAGTGGCAGAGTCAACTGTCACAGTAAAAAAGAACCACAGTATTAGTCTAATGCCAACCATTGATTTTTTAGTTGCTCAGGCAGGTTGGCAACCGTCTGATTTAGAACGTATTGTGGTTGCACAGGGTCCTGGTTCTTACACAGGGCTTCGTGTGGCTGTCGCAACAGCTAAGACTTTAGCCTATGCGCTCGACATTGATTTGGTGGGAGTTTCAAGCCTACAGGCACTGACAGACCTTTCGGTTGACGGTGTTGTGATTCCTATTATGGATGCCCGTCGTAATAATGTTTACGTTGGTTTTTATGAAAATGGTCAGGCCCTCGTCCCAGATTGCCATGCAGCTTTTGTAGATGTTCTTGAGCAAGCTAAAACTTTTGAAAAGGTGACATTTGTCGGTGAAGTGGCTAATTTTGTGGATCAGATTAAAGAAAGCCTTCCAGAAGCAACTATCTTGTCAAGTCTTCCGTCTGCCCAGTTAATTGGTCGTTTAGGCTTGTCCTTGCCTTCTGTTGATGTGGATGCTTTTGTTCCATATTACTTGAAGCGGGTTGAGGCGGAAGAGAATTGGCTTAAGACGCATGAGGAGACTAACCGTGACAACTACATCAAGCGCGTCTAGATTGAGTAGCCAAGAGCAAGCTCAACTGATTTATCGGATTTTGTCGGATGTTTATGACAAATCTCCGTGGACGATAGAACAAGTGGTAGCGGACTTGGCTTTGGATACTACTGAGTATTTCTATGTTTATGACCAGGAAGAAGTTGTTGGTTTTTTAGCCCTTCAAAATTTGGTGGGTGAGCTTGAGGTGACCAATATCGCCGTTTTAAAAGCTTATCAGGGGCGTGGTTATGCTAGTCAGCTGATGAAGCATTTGGAAGAGCGTAGTGAGCCTATATTTCTAGAAGTGAGGGCTTCAAATCAAGTCGCTCAGACACTTTATAGAAAATTTGGTTTTGAAAGTCTAGGGATTCGGAAAAATTATTATCATGAGCCTCAAGAAGATGCAGTTATCATGAGGCGAGAGGAAGTCTAATGGCAGATAGATATATTTTGGCAGTGGAGAGCTCGTGTGATGAGACTTCAGTTGCCGTTTTGAAAAATGAGAAGGAACTTTTAAGTAATATTATTGCCAGTCAGGTGGAAAGCCATAAACGTTTTGGTGGTGTTGTTCCTGAGGTGGCTAGCCGTCACCATGTGGAAGTGGTAACTCTTTGCATTAAAGATGCCCTTTCTGAGGCGGGAATTACTGCTGAACAACTAGATGCTGTAGCAGTAACCTATGGTCCTGGTTTGGTCGGGGCGCTCTTGGTCGGGATGGCAGCTGCTAAGGCCTTCGCTTGGGCACACGGATTGCCTTTGATTCCAGTTAACCATATGGCTGGGCATCTTATGGCAGCGCGTGAGGTTCAAGAATTGGAATATCCCCTCTTAGCACTTTTGGTGTCTGGGGGACACACAGAGTTGGTTTATGTGTCAGAACCGGGGGATTACAAGATTGTTGGTGAGACACGTGATGATGCAGTTGGTGAGGCCTATGACAAGGTCGGGCGTGTGATGGGTTTGACCTACCCAGCCGGGCGTGAAATTGATGAATTGGCTCATAAAGGGAAAGATGTTTATGATTTTCCACGCGCTATGATTAAGGAAGACCACTTGGAGTTTTCATTTTCAGGCCTGAAGTCAGCCTTCATCAATTTACATCACAATGCAGAACAGAAGGGAGAAGCACTAGTTAAAGAAGACCTTTGTACTTCTTTCCAAGCTGCTGTGTTGGATATCCTTCTAGCTAAGACTAAGAAAGCCTTGGAGCGTTATCCTGTCAAGACACTTGTTGTTGCAGGTGGCGTGGCAGCTAATCAGGGCTTACGAGAACGTTTGGCTGAAGAAATCACAGATGTAGATGTAGTCATTCCGCCTTTACGTCTTTGTGGTGACAATGCTGGCATGATTGCTCTAGCAGCTGCTATTGAATGTGATCAAAAACATTTTGCTGAGTTGGACTTGAATGCAAAACCAAGTCTAGCCTTTGCAGGATTTGAAGAATAAGAAGAACCTCTTACTAGTTTGGTAAGAGGTTCCTTTAGAAAGGAATTGAGTGTGTCTGACTTTCGTTTAGGTGTAAAAGCCGCAGTACCGACAGCTTTAGGCTATGTAGCTATTGGTCTAGCCTTTGGTGTTGTAGCAGCCGCTTCGGGTTTATCAGCCCTTGAGGTTGGCCTCATGTGTGCCTTGGTCTATGGTGGCTCGGCCCAGTTTGCCATGTGTGCCTTAGTAGTTGCAGGAGCTGGTCTAGGTGAGTTAACCTTGACTGTTTTCTTGGTTAATTTGCGTAACATGTTGATGAGTTTACATGCAACGACGATTTTTACAAAAACAAGCCTCTGGAATCAGCTGGGAATTGGTAGTCTGATTACGGATGAAAGTTATGGTGTCTTGTTGGGAGAATATGTGCATCATAAAGATATTCCTGCTAACTGGATGCATGGTAACAATATTTTCAGCTATTTGGTTTGGATTGTATCATCAGTTATTGGTTGTTTGATTGGTTCCATGATTCCTAATCCTGAGCTATTTGGTTTGGATTTTGCTTTGATTGCCATGTTTATTGGTTTGTTGAGTAGTCAGATTGATGCCTTGTTAGGGGAAGGCGTGCGTAAGCTACTCTTGATTTTACTATCTATTGCTGTGGCTTATCTGAGCTTTAGTGTCATCTTGTCGGAATCTTTGGCTGTTTTAGTGGCTACTTTGGTTGGATGTAGTGTGGGGGTGATGTGTGATGGCCGTCAATAAGTTTATTCTCATTTCTATTCTACTTGGGTTTGTGGTCAGCTGGGTTCCTCGTGTGCTTCCCTTTGTTTTAGTGAAATACAAGGGGCTTCCAGATATCTTTGTTCGATTTTTGCACTATTTACCAGTTTCTATCCTCTTTGCTCTGATTCTCTCTAGTCTCACGACTGAGAAGATTGGTCACTTGCCACAGTTTAAGTGGATGGAAATCCTGGCTACTGTGCCAACGGTAATTGTAGCCTTTAAGAGCAAAAATCTGCTCTATGCAGTAATCGTTGGTATAATATCTATGGCCCTGATTCGTTTACTATTTTAGCAAATGAAAAGACTTGGAGTTGCTCTTAGTGAGTCGTTCTCCAAGTCTTTTTTAGTTATTGTTAAAAAAGGCAGCTATATCGTCTTCGCTGAGACCAATCATTGGATTTATAGTTGACCAATTATCTTCAGTTAAACGATAGTTTTCTTCTGTTTGCACAGGTTTGTTAACAGACTTATCCACAGGTTGTGAATAAGTGTTAACAAGATCTGGGGATGGATTGATATTTTCCGAGAAGTCTTTGTTTTCAAGGGTTTCTGAGGGGTCGTTGTTTTTCGTTTTTGTTTGATTGGAGGCGTCTGTTGCCTCGTTTTTAACAATCTTTTCGACAGACTTATCAACAGCTTGTGTATAAGTTTGTTCAAAACGTTGGATGAGATAAGTATTTCGTTTAGCTCCCTCGTTGCGAACGGCATAATCAAAGGCAGCGATTTCCCCTAACATGACTAGTTTACTCTTGGCGCGTGTGATGGCGGTGTAGATGAGGTTACGTTGTAGCATACGTCCACTTTGTCGTGTGATGGGAAGGATAACGACTGGGAACTCACTCCCTTGGGATTTGTGGATTGACATGGCATAGGCCAGAGTAATCTTATTCCATTCGTTACGAGGATAGATAACCTCATTGCCATCGAAGGACATGTAAATTTCGTCCTGCTTGCTTTCAGTATATTTACCAGGGATGAGATCAGTAATGATGCCGATGTCGCCATTGAAGACATTGAGTTCGGTATCGTTGACCAGATGGAGAATTTTGTCGTTCTTACGGAAGAAAATATCATTAAAGGCAAACTGATTGGCCTTTTCTTGATGATTAAGTAGGTCCTGCATAATGGTATTGAGATTGTTAATACCAGCCTGTCCTCGATACATGGGAGCTAGAATCTGCACATCCTGAGCAGCGATCCCGCTCTTTATAGCGGCAGAGACAATTTTAGGAACCATCTGTGGAATATGGTTGGCATTGGCCTCAAAGTAAGAGCGGTCAGCCTTTTTCTCTGTGAAATCAGCGGGTAGTTGGCCTTGTCGCATCTGGCTAGCTAAGGTAACGATAGTGGAGTCCTCAGATTGTCTGAAAATTTTGGTCAGAGAAACCTTAGGCAAGTCATCAATCTGCAAAAGGTCAGCCAAGACCTGGCCAGGACCTACGGAAGGCAGTTGGTCTTGGTCACCTACGATGATGACTTGGGTTGAATCAGAGATACTTTCAAAGAGTTGATTGGCCAACCAAGTATCAACCATAGAAAACTCATCGATGATAATCAAGTCGCAATCGAGATAGTCCTCTAAGGTCTTGAAATCGTCCTCGCTATTGAGTCCCAAATGTCTATGGATAGTGGCACTAGGGAGTTGGGTGAGTTCGTTCATTCGACGAGCAGCCCGTCCCGTTGGCGCCGCTAAAATAATAGGCAAATCAGACTTTTTGAGATCTAGACCATGAAGGTCAGCATAGGTTTTGATAATTCCATTAATAACGGTGGTTTTCCCTGTTCCGGGACCACCTGTCAGGATGAAGACCTTGCTTTGTAGGGCTTTGATAATGGCATCTTTTTGAACCTTATCATAAGTAATACCAAGTTCCTCTTCCACCTCTTCAAGACTTGCTTGGATTTTGTCCTCTGCACTGATGTCAGGTTGGTCTTTCATGATACGAGTTAGGTGGGTATAGATGCCCTGTTCCGCAAAATATAGGGTATTATCAAAGATTTTAGTCTCTATATTTTGCACTTTATCCTCTTGGATGAGATTGGTTAATTCCTTCGCGACTAAGGCGGGGTCAAGTTCAATCTGACGAGCACTTTCCAAAAGGATGATAGTTCGTTCAAGCAAGGCTTTGGCTTCGATATAGGTGTCGCCTTCTTCCATGCTAGTTTCTAGCAGACAATGAATCAAGGCAGCTCGTAAACGCTCAGGAGCATCACTAGCAATCCCTAAGCGTTCGGCTAGTTGGTCGGCTATTTTAAATCCGATTCCTTGAACTTCTTCTACCAAGAGATAAGGGTGTTCTTCGATAAGGTTGAGCGATTCTTCCTTATATTGGTTGAAAATTTGTGAGGCAGCTTTTGGTGTGAGTCCATAGCTGGAAAGTTTGGACAAGATTTGTTCGGTTCCATAGTTGATTTTTAACTTTGCAACGAAGGCTTCTCGATTGACCTTGGACAGATTAGGAATCTGTTCTAATTTGCTCGGATCCTCGAGAATCTTGTCAATAGGGTCTTCACCATAAATCTCGACAATACGCTCAGCTGTTTTCTTACCAATCCCCTTAAAATTGTCGCTGGCGAAATACTTGATAAGACCGCTAGCAGAAGGTTTTGACCGTTCGTAGCGCGTCATTTGGAGTTGTTCACCATATTTTGGATGATTGGTTAGCTGACCCCAGAAAGTATAATCTTCGCCTTCCATGACATCTCCCATGGTTCCTGTGACAATGATTTCATAGTCCTCAAAATCACTGTCTGTTTCGTCAATTTCTAAGAGTAGAATACGGAAAAAATTACTAGCGTTTTCGAAAATGACGCGTTCGATAGTTCCTGAAAAATAAAATTCTTGCATGTGTTTTTCCTAGATACATAATAAGGCTGGGTTTCCCCAACCTTATCTTATTCAGTATTTTTAGTTGTCCTCAACGGTACCAATTTTATTAAGTGGCCAGAAGCGGAATTTAACTTCCCCTACAAGAGCACTCTTGTCAAAGTAACCAACTACTCGACTATCTTTGGAAACAATACGGTTGTCTCCAAGTAGGAAATATTTGCCTTCAGGAACAGTGACAGAGAAGGTCGTGTTACCGTCAGCATTGGTTGTAAAGGCCTTGGCATCCTTAGCTAGTTGTTGGAAGTAGCCACTCTTGCTCTTGTCATCGTTGTAAGCATATTCTTTTTGTAGCTTATCTTTGGCAAAGGCAGCCTGGAATTCTTTGAGGTATTCTTCCTTAACTTCTTTGCCGTTGACAGTAAGCTTATCGTTTTGATAGGTGATAGTGTCACCTGGCATACCAATGACACGTTTTACGATTTGTTTCGTTTTACCATTTTCGACTTCCTTGGCAACGACAATATCAAAGCGCTCAATGGATGTATGTTTTAAAACGATAACACGTTGGTTATTTGCTAGAGTAGGATCCATTGAATGGCCGTCAACCTGAACAGGGAGCCATAGGAAGAGGCGAGTCAAGAGGAAGAAGGTGATAAAGAGGAGAAAGAGTCCCCATTCACTAAGGAAAATGAGGAAGTATTGGGTCCATTTGTTTTTCATAGTTAAGGCCTTTCAGGGTTATTTTAAGCGTTGGTAGGCTTTTTTAGTATTAGCGAAATGGTATTTAGCAGTAGCTTGGAGAGCCTGATCTCCATAGGCTTGAAGAAGCTTGGCTGCGACCTGGTCAGATTTAGCACCAGCACCTGAAGGAAGGGTGTAGCCAACCTCTTGGCTGAGTTTGTCCAGATTTTCCAGGAAGAGATTGCGAGCGATGATAGAACTCACCGCAACAGCTAAGTATTTCCCCTCAGCCTTTTCTTCTAAAGTGATAGGAAAGTCAAAGCGATTGCGTTCATTCTTGAGGTATTTTTGATAATTTTTCTCACTGGTGAAGGCATCAATGACAATCTTATCTGGTTTAGCACCTGATTGTAACAATAAGAAGATAGCCTGATTGTGGAGAGCTACTTTAACGGACACAGCATTATGACTCTTACCGTCTCCAACCACTTCATTGTACTTTCTAGGCGAAAGAAGGAGTGCCTTGTGAGGAATTTTCTCCTCCAATATAGGTGCAATCTGACGAATCTTGATATCATTAAGATTTTTAGAATCATCGACCCCAAGAGATTTCAAAAAGGCATGGTCAGCCGGGGTAACTAGACTAGCTACAACAGCTAGACCACCAAAATAGGAGCCATTTCCGACTTCGTCTGATCCAATTAGGGCTAGGTTTTGCCCATCAGGTGAATGCTTAGGTTCAGCTTGGTATCCAAAACGGCTAGCCAAGACTTCTGGCTTAGCTCCTTGGAAAGTTACCTTTCCTGAAGTATAGGCGATGACACTTATTCCATCGACCTTGGCTGAAAAACGTGCATAAGGATTTTTAGTCGCAGTCGCATAGTTTGCCAGGTCCTTTTGAAGTGTCGAAATCTGCTCTGCTGTCATTTTTAATACGATTGTGCCCATGAAATCTATTTTAGCACAAAAAAGGAGAATTGGTAGATATTTTACAGACTCGGAATCTCTGAAAATTATTTTTCTAGAGAAGTGCAAAGTCTAAAATTTACGAAAGTTAAAATTTAGGATATAATGATTAGAAAGAGGATGCCTAACCATGCTCTTTTTTCCACAATTAGAGAAAATGGGTTGGCATTTAAGTATCGAACACGCCTCAGAGTAAGTGTCTGAATCTTGCTAACAAATGGCGATATAAAAGCAATAAAATAAGGAGAAGCTGCGGTGACGAATTCGTGACCACCATTGATTGGCAGCTAACAAGCAAATGGCAAATAAGAACCGTTACAAATTTCATTTTGGAGAGAAGAATCTCACGCTAACAACTGATAAGGACAACCTTTTCATGGAAGAGGTGGAGCGTGTTGCCCACGAGAAATATAAAATTATCAAAGAGCAGATGAAAAATGCTGACAATGAAACAATCGCTATCCTAATGGCTATCAATTCTTTGTCGACTCAGTTGGAACGCGAAATTCAAGTTGAAGATATGGAAAAAGAGTTGGAAACGTTGAGAGCTAAGCAACTTGAGCAGCTCAAGGTTAAGGCGACAGCTACAAATGACGATGAGGATGACGCATGATTGGACTCCTTGTCTTAGCCATTATGGCTTGGAATTTCTACATTGGCTACCGTCGAGGCCTCTTTATGCAAGCTTATTACGTGGTTTCAGTCATTATCGCCATGTGTGTGGCGGCCTATTTCTACCGGTCGCTAGGAGAGGCTATCAATCTTTGGGTACCTTATACCAATCCAACCAAGGATGCTAGTATAGCTTTCTTTAAAGATCAGAACATCTTTTCACTTGACCGTGTCTATTATGTGGGTGTTGCTTATTTTGCTATCTACTGTATAGCCTATTATGGCTTACGCTTTCTTGGTATTTTCTTCCATTTTGTGAGAATTGAGCGACTTGATCAGAGACATTACCAAGTGGTGGGTGGGGTCTTGGCCACCTTAGTGAGTCTTGTGCCTTTGACTATGTTGGGGAATATTCTTGCGACTGTTCCTATGAACAACATTCAAACGCTCTTGTCATCGAGCTGGGTTTTACGTATCTTGATTAATGGCTATTTTCCAGTTAGTCAGATTATCCAGCATTTGTGGACAAGTGTGATATAGAAAATAGAAGTCTTCCTTGATTAAGGGAGACTTTTTTGTTCTTTGTTTTGGTAGGATATGAAAAAGACCGGACACAAGGTCCCAGTCTTTCTTAACTATTTTTTACCCTAAGGTTGCAATGGTACATCCGGAACCACCAGCACTCTGTGGGGCATATTCAAAACTTTTAACATGGCGATGACGGCGGAGGTATTTGGTAACAGCATCACGGATGACACCTGTACCAATACCGTGGATGATGTCCACCTGACTCATGTTATTAAGTAGGGCTTGGTCAATAAAGGCATCAAGCTCTTGCATGGCTTCTTCGTAACGTTTCCCACGAAGGTCTAGACGGGCACGAGGACCGCCAGATGCCTTTTTGGCTTTTTTAACCACGTTAATCTGTTTCTTCTTAGGTTGTTGTGCTTCTGCTTGGGCACGAACAAGAGTGAATTCATCCGCCTTGAGTGTCATTTTGATGAGACCTACCTGGGCTTCCCAGTTACCATTTTTGGCTTGACTGGTAAGCGTACCACGTTGACCATAGGCGGTAACGATGATATCATCTCCGACACGAGGGGCACGCGCAGCCTTTTCTTTCTTGGCCTTACGAAGGACCTTATTCTTAGAGAGGTCCACTTGAGGGGCAAGTTTCTTGAGTTTTCCTTTGGCGTCGATAACTTCATGAGGTTTGAGTTGACTCTTATCGTGGAGATTTTTGAGAATACTATCGCTCTCAGCCAAAGCTGTATCCACCATATCTTGAATTTCTTTCTGAGCCTTTTCGAGTTCCTTATCGTACTCATGGGAGAATTCGTTATAGAGTTTCTTGACCGCACGGTTGAATTTAAGGTTCTCTTGCTCAACGTCCTTGATGTGCTCCAGACGTTTTTGTGTTTCCACAGTTTGGGCTTCAAGTTGCTCGATGATACGGTTGACATCACTATCAGTATCCGTGAGGTTTTCTGCCTCCTTGACAATAATCTCATTCAAACCGAGGCGTCGAGCAATCTCAAAGGCGTTAGAGCGACCAGGAACCCCCTGCATAAAACGATAGGTAGGGCTTAAAGTCGCTGTGTCAAACTCCATGCTGGCATTTTCCACATGTTGCGTCTCAATCCCATAGGCCTTAAGCTCAGGATAGTGAGTAGTAGCCATGGTTTTAATCTGGCTCAAACGGAGGTGCTCTAGGATTGCCATGGCTAGACTAGCCCCTTCCTGAGGGTCAGTACCAGCCCCAAGCTCATCGACCAAGACAAGACTGTTGCTGTCGGCAGCATCCAGAATCTCAACAATGTGGGTCATGTGACTAGAGAATGTTGACAAACTCTGTTCGATAGACTGTTCATCTCCGATGTCTGCAAAAATCTCTTGGAAAATGGCTACACGACTACCCTTATCAGCCAAAATTGGAAGACCAGATTGAGCCATCAGTTGTGCTAATCCAAGAGTTTTAAGCATGACCGTTTTACCACCGGTATTGGGACCGGTGATGACAATAGCTGTGAGGTCCTCATCAAAGCGCAAATCGTTGGCCACTGGATTGACCAAGAGCGGGTGACGAACGTTAAGCAGTTGAAGTGTTTGGTTGTCACTAATCTTTGGAATAACTGCCTTTTTATCCTGGAGATAGAGGTATTTTCCTCGAATAAAGTCCATGTGGCCCAAAATCCAAGCGTTGTTAGCGATAGCAGTCGCTTGTGGACGGAGTTGATCAGACAGTTCATGCAGGATGCGAGCCATCTCATGACGTTCGTCTGCACGTAATTGTGTAATTTCTTCGTTAAGTTGGATAACGGCGCGTGGCTCGATATACACTGTGTTTCCAGAGCTTGAGATGTCATGCACAACCCCAGCAATACGGTTACGGTAGGTATTTTTGACAGGCAGCACTGAACGACCATTACGACTAGCAATCAAACTCTCAGCCAACATGTGGCCAGATTTCTTGAGAATGTCTTGCAAGGTCTGGCGAATGGCATCATCGCAAGATTTGAGTTGACGACGGATATTCTGCAACTCAGGGCTAGCAAAATGCTCAATAAAACCACCATCATTGATACTTTGAAGGCTACCTTGTAGACTTGGGAAGGCTTCAATCTTTTCGAAAAGACGTTTGAGAGCGACGAGCTTAACATTTTCAAGGTCAGCGTAGAAGCGACCAAGGTCAGCTGAAGCTTGCAGCACCTTCTTGATGGCAATAAGCTCCTGAATGTTGAGGTCAGCATCCAGTTCCAAGCGACGCAAGGGCTCAGAAATATCTCGCAAGCTACCAATGGCAAAGCCATGGTGCTCTACGAAAATCTCAGCCATTTCTTGAATTTCTGTAAATTGATTTTGAATTCTCTCTGGATTGGTCATAGGCACCAAGTCACGTAACTCCGCCTGAGCCTGTTCAGTCTGCAGGTATTCTGTGAACTGGTTCTTGACCTTGTTAAATTCTAATTGGTCTAAAATCTTTGTGTTCATAGCTCCTATTATAGCATATTTGGATATGGGGCGTGGAGGTGGGAAATGCCTGAGATCGTTTTGTGAGCGGACTTTTGCCATCAGCTGTTGACTGACTATTTTTACAGCTTGTCTCTGGACAATTTTCCTTTCAGTTTCTATCTTTGAACGACTATTTTATAAAACAGTCTCCGCAAAATAAGAGTTTTTCAATCAAAACCAATGCTCTCATCTATGCTATAATAAACCTATGACTAATCAGAAAAAATTACTCCTAATCGACGGTTCATCCGTTGCCTTTCGTGCCTTTTTCGCACTCTATAATCAAATTGACCGTTTTCGTAACAATAATGGCCTTCATACCAATGCTATTTACGGTTTCCACCTCATGTTGGACAACCTGCTTGAGCGAATCCAGCCGACTCATGTCTTGGTAGCTTTTGATGCTGGGAAAACAACTTTCCGTACAGAGATGTTTGCGGATTATAAGGCTGGTCGTGCCAAGACTCCAGAGGAATTCCGTGAGCAGTTTCCTTATATTCGTGAGATGTTGGCTGCACGTGGTATCGCCTATTATGACCTGGCTCAGTACGAGGCAGACGACATTATCGGTACCTTGGCTAAGATGGCTGAAAACACCAGTGAAGACTATCAAATCACGGTTGTCTCAGGGGATAAAGACTTGATTCAGCTGACTGACGAAAACACAGTCGTTGAGATTTCGAAGAAAGGTGTGGCTGAGTTTGAGGCCTTCACACCTGACTACCTCATGGAGAAAATGGGGATTACCCCAGCGCAATTCATCGACCTCAAGGCCCTCATGGGTGATAAGTCCGATAATATTCCAGGAGTTACTAAGATTGGTGAAAAGACTGGTCTTAAGCTCCTCTTGGAACACGGTTCCCTTGAAGGTATCTATGAGCATATTGATGAGATGAAGAAGTCCAAGATGAAGGAAAATCTCATCAACGACAAGGATCAAGCCTTCCTTTCTAAGACTTTGGCGACCATTGATACCCAGTCTCCTATTGAAATTGGCCTAGATGATACGGCCTTTACGGGACCTGACCTTGAAAAATTGGCGGCCTTCTATGACGAGATGGGCTTTGTTCAGTTCAAAAATGCCCTTGGTGGAGAGGCTGTGCCGCAGGATTTTGATGTGGCCTATACTGAGCCTAGCCAAGTGACAGCGGGTCACTTTAGTTCTGATGATTTCTTCTATTTTGAGATTCTTGGTGACAATTATCACACAGAACCTATCATCGGTTTTGCTTGGGGGAATGACAAGCAGATTTATGCGTCTACAGATACTGACCTACTCAAATCAGAGGCATTCCAGACAGCTCTTTCAAAAGCTGTTAATATCTACGATTTCAAGCGTAGTAAGGTCCTTTTGAGCCATCTAGGGATTGACTTGCCTACGGCTAATTTTGATGCCCGTCTGGCTAAGTATCTCCTCTCAACCGTTGAGGATAATGAATTGTCAACCATTGCCCGTCTCTATACGGACCTACCGTTGGAAACAGATGAAGTGGTCTATGGCAAGGGAGCTAAGCGTGCGGTTCCTGAAAAAGAGGTCTTACTTAGCCACCTGGCTAAAAAAGTCAAGGTCCTTCAGGTCGCTAAACCGGTCATGCTAGAAAAGTTGGCTGAACACGGTCAATCAGAGCTTCTCTTTGACATGGAGTTACCACTGGCAAATGTGCTAGCTAAGATGGAAATCGCTGGTATTAAGGTCAAGGGACAAACCCTTAACGAGATGGCAGTGGAAAACCAAGTAGTCATCGATAAATTGACCCAAGAAATCTACGAAATGGCGGGCGAGGAGTTCAATATTAACTCGCCTAAACAGTTGGGTGTTATCCTCTTTGAAAAGATGGGGCTACCTTTGGAATACACTAAGAAAACCAAGACAGGTTACTCAACAGCTGTGGATGTCCTTGAACGTTTGGCTCCAATTGCTCCAATCGTAGCTAAAATTTTGGAGTACCGCCAAATCACCAAGCTTCAGTCTACCTATGTCTTGGGGCTTCAAGATTATATCCTTGAGGATGGCAAGATTCATACCCGTTATGTGCAGGATTTAACTCAGACAGGTCGTTTGTCATCAGTGGATCCCAACCTGCAAAATATCCCCGTTCGCTTGGAGCAAGGTCGTCTCATTCGTAAGGCCTTTGTCCCATCGACTGAGGACGCAGTCCTTTTAAGCTCGGATTACTCACAGATTGAGTTGCGCGTGCTTGCCCATATTTCGGGAGATGAACATTTGATTGCAGCCTTTAAAGAGGGGGCAGATATCCATACCTCTACAGCCATGCGTGTCTTTGGTATTGAAAAGCCAGAGGATGTTACACCTAACGACCGTCGTAATGCAAAGGCTGTTAACTTCGGGATCGTTTATGGCATTTCTGACTTTGGTCTATCCAACAACTTAGGCATTAGCCGTAAGAAGGCTAAGGAGTATATCGACACCTACTTTGAACGTTATCCTGGTATCAAGGCCTATATGGATAATGTGGTTCGTGAAGCCAAGGATAAGGGCTATGTCGAGACCCTCTTCCACCGCCGTCGTGAGTTGCCAGATATCAATTCTCGTAACTTTAACGTCCGCAACTTCGCAGAGCGTACAGCTATCAACTCGCCTATCCAAGGAAGTGCCGCTGATATCCTCAAGATTGCTATGATTAACCTAGACAAGGCTCTGGTAGAAGGTGGCTATAAAACTAAGATGCTCCTCCAGGTGCACGATGAAATCGTCCTTGAGGTGCCAAACGACGAACTTGTAGCTATGAAGGCCTTGGTTAAAGAAACCATGGAAGCTGCAGTCGAACTCGCTGTTCCTCTCATCGCAGATGAGAATGACGGCCGCACATGGTATGAGGCAAAGTAAAACATGAAAGAAAATTTTCCATTTACCTATTTTCTCTTGCGCTACATGCTAGGATTTCTGGCCGTTGTTCTAGCTATCGTAGCAGTGTTGGTGATTATCACCTACTTCATGACCAAGTAGAAATAGACAGATAAAAGCTGGACTGAGATCCGGCTTTTTTTGATTCGTATACTTGTAATTGTAAAAAGAATTACCATCTAATGTCTAGATTTTTTAATTAAAACTCTAATTTTATTGAGATTGAAATTGTTTAGTCATAGTGAAAGCTCGGATTATATAAGTGTTCTTGACAAATAAATATAAATTAATTTTTCAAAAAATACTTGACTTGATAATCATACAATTGTTAATATAACGTCAGAGAGATTTAAATGATTTAATGTTAACGTTAGGTCGTTTCTTATGAAAGGATAGTTATGAAAAAGAAATTAACAGGATTTGCACTCCTATCAAGTTTGTTTTTGCTGACGGCTTGTAACGCAACGAATACGGACATTTCAGGTTCAGGAGACGGTACTGCTAAGTCTGAGCAAGTGAGTGGCGATTCGTCCGAAACCGAGGAAGTGAGCTACGATGAGCTCTATGCTTCGGTCTTGGACCTCTATCGTCCCATTGCTCTGAACGGTGATACATCGGCTGTTCCAAGTGATCTTTCGTCTGACGAAGCTTATGCGACTAGCACTATTTTTGATGCTAAAAGAGCAGGAGAAAACGTGCAATATAGCTATGTAGACATCAACCATGATGGCTCAGCTGAACTTTTGATTGGTACTCCTGACAGTGTCCATGCGCTATATTATCTTGATAATGATGATAAGCCTGTTTTTGCCAAAAGTGCTGGAACTTTTGCCAAGGGTGGTTACTTGAGCACTATGAAATTTTATAAAGATGGTACAATTTACTGTCAACTATTCCAGCGCATGAAGCCTGAAGCAAAGGCTGAGACCTATGAAATTAAAGATGGTGCCTTTAACCAGCTTCAATCAGTTGATTTCAGCATGTCTGAGACAACTGATGGTGCAAGTAAGGTTGGCTTAGGTAACGAACAGACTTTGGATTTATCTTCCGAAGATTGGTATGATTTTGACGACTCAAGTAGTGACGAGACAGAAGATAGTAGTAGCGATAGCAAGTCAAACAAAGAGACTGGTATGGACATCAATGCTATTCAGAATGGTGATTTCTCAAGTATCGCTGGAACTTGGAAGAATGGTAAAGGCTATACAATGACCTTTGATAAAAATGGGTTAGTAAGTGATACTGAGAAAGTAGCAATTGAATATGGTAAAATTACTGATGGCTTTTTTAAAGCAGGACTTGTACCAAAAGTAGTTGGTCCTGGAGGTGGAATGATTGCATTCTTACCTAAAGGAGTATCTCTGACTGGTTCTGTAATGTCATCATCAGAGACAGCTGATGACCAATCTGATAAGACAAAAGAGCGTCTTTGGATGGGACAACAACTAAGTGGCACCACAGACGACAGTTACTTCTTCTACAAAGTAGATTAATAATTCTCAAGCTGAAACTTGAACGTTTCGGCTTTTTGTTCTCTATAGTGACATTTATGTCACTATTTTTTATTGGCCCTCTTACCTATAATAGAAGCACAACTAAGAACAGTGGCAGGAGTTCTTAATAAAAAGGAGTGTCGTATTATGATTGAATTTTTGATGTCAAAAAATGTGACTTATTTGGAGTTGTTTTATATCTTTTTGGGAGTAGTTCTTTCAAAAGTATACCTTGCTTTGCGTAGCCGGAAGCACAATAAAATTGATGCATAAGAAAAAGGGTAGCACTCAACGCTATCCTTTTTTGCTGTCTTCATAAGTTTTAATCATTTTCTTCTGTGGTGTGGCCATTGGGAACTGGTCGAAGTCTTCAGCCGCTACCCAGCATAGCTCCTTATCGGTAGTGACTTTATCGTCATTAACGCTACCTTCCACCATCTCGATGGTCCATTTTTGGTGGCTGAAAGTATGCTTTACGGGTGTAAAACTATTATTCGTCCACTCTGGTTTGAGGGCATAATTTTCCTCAAAAATAGCCTTTTGAGAGACTGTCTCGAGAATACAATCGTCCTTTTCAAAAAGACTAAGTTGTTGACCAATAAAGTCCGTTTCCATGATAGGGAAGGACCAGAAACCACCTAGTAGACGTCCCTCGACATTTTTTTCGAGCAAAAACTCTCCCTTTTCATTTTTGATAATAAAAGCTTGAATTTGCATAGGTTTAGGCTTCTTCTTAGGTAATTTTATGGGGTATTTATCATAAGTTCCGTTGAGATAGGCTGCACAGAAAAAGCGAATTGGGCTTTCGTCTGGTCTCGGATTTTTAGCTGATTCGATATCAGTTCCAAGGTCCATAAGCGCCTGATTAAAGTCACCTGGACGGTCAGGGTCAATCAAAATGTCCATAATTGCTTGGAAAATCTTACGATTTTTGGCGTCTCCGATATCGTAGTTAACCTCAAAGAGACGAGCCATGACTCGCATAACATTACCATCAACAGCGGGTTCTGGGAGCCCAAAGGCGATGCTAGAAATCGCACCAGCAGTATAAGGCCCTATGCCCTTGAGTTTGGCAATGTTTTCATAAGTATCTGGAAACTGACCATTAAAATCATTCATGATTTGTTGCGCAGCCTTTTGCATGTTTCGGACACGTGAATAGTAACCTAGCCCCTCCCAAGCTTTGAGAAGCTTCTCTTCAGGAGCCTCAGCTAAATCCTTAACTGTTGGGAACCAGTCTAAAAAGCGCTCGTAATAGGGAATGACAGTCTGAACCTGGGTTTGTTGTAGCATGATTTCACTGACCCAGATATAATAGGGATTTTTAGTTCTACGCCACGGTAGGTCTCGTTTCTCTCGATCGTACCAGTCCAGGAGGGTACGACGAAAAGAGGCGATTTTCTCAGCATCCCACATGACAATGCCGTATTCTTTTAAATCTAACATGTCTCTATTGTAGCAAAGAAATCTTTTTTCAAAAAATCATGCGTTTTTCTGTTAAAAAGATTGACAAAAGTAAGCGTTTACATTATACTAAGAGTGTAAAGAAGATAAGGATTCATCAAGGAGGTAAAAGCCATGGTGAGAGTCAATATTTCAAGGTACAAAAACGGAGACTAAGATCTCTAAACAAAACAGTAGGCAAAACAAGTAACTTTACCAATCATCTCTGAGGAGCGTGACCGCATGACAGTAGGACGTTACAAGAACGGAGATTAATTCAGTCGCATAAAATAGCTACAAGGGAGTGATACCACCAGAAGTCGAAAGCCAAACTCAAATCTGTTAACTTAAGAAATAGTGAGGTAAAGCTCATGAGAAATGTTAGTAGGTATAAAAATGGAGACACTTAGGTTGTTGCGTAAAATAGCCTAAGGAGTGATACCCATGCCAAACGAAACGTAAATCCTATATTCTTAAGATGAACGAGGTGAGTTCATGAAAAATATCAGTAGGTATAAAAACGGCGATTAAAAATGTTGCATAAAATAGCTACAAGGGAGTGATACCGATGCCAAATGAGTAAACTATCGACAAAAGTTAAATGCTTAAATCTTGTAAAAAAGTACCGAGGTGACGCTTATGTTGATGTTTGATGTAAGTCGTTATAAGAACGGCGACAAGTAAGTCTCATTGAGTGGTCAATGGGGAGATAGGTCTCAAATCATACGAATCAGAGGTGATTACTATGATGATGAATTTAGGACGTTATAAAAATGGAGACACTTCAAGTTATTGCATAAAATAGCTTAGGGAGTGATACCAATGTAATAGAAAATTTACAATACAAAAATGTTATTTGTAAGTTGATGGAGGTAATCTATGATTGCTAGGTATAAAAATGGTGACACACAATGACTCCTCCTTATGAAAATATTTTTTACAAAATTCCAAAAGGATGTTCTAATGACAATTGAAGAATCTTAAAAGCTCATTCTAGCGTGTAAGAATGAGCTTTTTGATATGTTGGATTTTAGTGAAAGACTCTTAATCCTTATTATTCAACTGGACCTCTCGTAGGAGAGCCAGTCTTTTTTGTTCTTCGACTAGAGCCATAAAGATTTGGTACTGTTTCTGGAGATGTGGCAGGAAACTTTTAGGAACCTTGTTATCAAAGCTTAGGTTGTCTAGAAATATGGGGGCGCTACTGTCTCTATAGATTTGCCCTTGGAAGAAGTAGTTGCCGGTAACGATGTCAACTGAGATACGTGAAGAACGCCATCGGCGTTTGCGCATGTACTTAGGTTTCCAACGAATCTTAAGCTGCTGGTCCTTGATGTACCAGCCCATGATGTCTATTCTAGCGGTCTGTTTCGTTTTGTCATCACAGTAGGTTACTGGGACGCTTAAAACCTGTTGGCTTCTTGGTGAGGTTAAGAAGGGATGAAAATCAGGAATGAAGTCGTAGTCCTTGCTGGATACTTCCGATAGACCGTTTTCTTCTCGTATTTTGCCACGATTGGTGTACTTGAAGAAGTCAAAACTCTTACCTTGTCTTTCTAGTCGATTAGCCTCTAATTGATATCTTGTCACCTGATCACCGATATTTTTAGTCGTCTTGAGGTAGCGCATGATTTCAGCATCCTTGTAGTAAAGAGCGACCAGATTTTTAAGATGCTGGCTAGAATCCAGAGAGTATAACTCGTCTGGAAAACTCAAGATTTGAATGCTGTGGACAGCAGCTAAAGGGACAGCAGCGATACCTGATAGGAGATTGTCTTTTTTAAAGAGAGAGACAGTATCGAAATGACTGGTGTGACCAAGCTGATGTGTCATATCGACAACAAAAAGGTTGTTGTCCTGTTTGAAAGTGATAATGTAGGCATCACTCGGACCTAGGTTTTGAAAATCATATTCTAGGGAGGTAATAGGGATATTATAGTAGTGGTTAAAGGTTGGAAGCCCTAGTTTTTCCCCTAATTTCTTTTTATGATAAAGCATTCTCTTATTTTAGCATGAAGTTTAGTCAGAGAAAAGATAACTGATGAGGTCTAGCTCTTTTCTTGGTCATTTAAACTTTTTACTATTTGGAAGATAAAGTTAATAAGTTTTTCCTTGCAATATCTCCTATTCTTTGGTAAAATCATATCTTGTGAGTGCACCTCACTTACTCGTGGCGAAAGACCATGAGTCATTAGACCAAAAGAGGAGGAAAATATCAATGGCTAAATACGAAATTCTTTATATCATTCGTCCAAACATTGAAGAAGAAGCTAAAAACGCTTTGGTAGCACGTTTCGATTCTATCTTGACTGACAACGGTGCAACTGTTGTTGAATCAAAAGATTGGGAAAAACGTCGTCTTGCATACGAAATCCAAGATTTCCGTGAAGGACTTTACCACGTTGTTAACGTTGAATCTGATAACGATTTTGCTCTTAACGAGTTTGACCGTCTTTCAAAAATCAACGGTGACATTCTTCGTCACATGATCGTTAAACTTGACGCGTAAGAAGGTAGATTATGATTAATAATGTCGTACTCGTTGGTCGCATGACCCGTGATGCGGAACTTCGTTATACACCAAGTAATGTTGCAGTTGCTACATTCAGTCTTGCAGTTAATCGTAACTTCAAGGGTGCTAATGGTGAACGTGAAACTGACTTTATTAACTGTGTTATCTGGCGCCAGCAAGCTGAAAATTTGGCTAACTGGGCTAAGAAAGGCGCATTGATTGGAATTACAGGTCGTATTCAGACTCGTAACTATGAAAATCAACAAGGTCAACGTGTATACGTAACTGAAGTTGTCGCTGATAATTTCCAAATGTTGGAAAGCCGTGCGGCACGTGAAGGTCACAGTGGTGGTTCTTACAACGCTGGAGGATTTGATAATTCAAATTCATTCGGTGGTGGAGCTTCAACTGGTGGTTCATTTGGTGGATCACAGCCTGCGCAATCTACACCAAACTTCGGTCGTGACGAGAGTCCATTTGGTAATTCAAACCCAATGGATATTTCAGATGACGATCTTCCATTCTAATAATGGACAAAACGAATTAAATATATAAAGGAGAAATAAACATGGCTCAACAACGTCGTGGCGGATTCAAACGCCGTAAAAAAGTTGATTACATCGCAGCTAACAAAATCGAATATGTTGATTACAAAGATACTGAGCTTCTTAGCCGTTTCGTTTCAGAACGTGGTAAAATTCTTCCACGTCGTGTAACAGGAACTTCAGCTAAAAACCAACGTAAAGTAACAACAGCGATTAAACGCGCTCGCGTTATGGCACTTATGCCTTACGTAAACGAAGACTAAAATAATGCCCTCGATTGAGGGTATTTTTTTCTGTCTTGATTTTGTAGATTTTAGACATTTCTAGGGCTACATGGAGAGATTTAGTCTTATAGTTAAGCGTAAAGAAAAACCAACTGGTCTCTCATTTGTCTTGAGGAGCTAGTTGGTTGTTTTGTGGTATAAAGAGGGCGTTTTCTAAGAAATCATCAAATTTTTGGTCGTTAACGAGGATATCAACATTATTTTTGAAGACTTTGAAGCGATTGGATAACCAGTGTGATTTGATGTCAGCCCAATTATTGAAGCGGCTCCAGCGATAAGGAAGTGTTGGGTCCTGTTTTTCAAAGACATAGATACTGCCGTCTTTTTCGTAAGCTATAGCCGTGTGGAAATTGCTAACATCACCAGGGCTATTTTGAAAGACCGAGAGGAGTTTAACCTTTTCTGGAAACTTGAGTCCAGCTTTTTTCCAAGCTTTAAGAAGGTCATCCGTAGACTGGTAGCTAATATTATCCCCAAAGAGGAGACTATAGAGAGCTTGATCCTTGGCGGTTAGCTCTTTGTGGCGTGACTTAAGATCTATAAATTCATTTTGAAGGGGGAGGTCTAATTTGGTGAGGTCCTCTGAACTTGTAATAAGATCATGAAGAAGGAGGAATGATGTTCGTCGGCAGTTTAAGTCATCAGTAAAATGTGATTTGTTATCTTCGAAAGTTTTTTCATTAAGGAAGGTGACGAATTGATTTTGATCCTTGCCGATTTTACTTTTGGTCCAATTTTTGACAACAGGTTGGAGGTTTGTATTTTCCTGATTGTAACGACTAATATAAGGGGCTAGATTGTCCCAGTCTTTTGTCGGGATGCCCTTGCTTTTTAAGGCTTTTGCTAGTTGTTTTTCCTGAGTGGAAGACGTCACATTGTTAAAACTATAGTAAGCTTGATAGTTTTTCTGAGTATTCTTGTGGCCACAAGCCATAAGTAATAGGCAGCAAGCAATGATTAGTAGAGGGAATTTGATACGCATCTATTGGAATTCTTTCTTTTGTCTATTAACTTTAACATTTTAGTATAGAATAGCCAACTGTGTCAAGATTTCTGACGTAAAAAAGCACCCATAAGGGTACTTGAGGTTGAGATTGATTAAGATGCAGGTGCGTAAGTACTTTGGACGTTGTAATGACGTTTGAAGAAGTATTTGGCAACACCAGCAATGACACCAATGATAAGGATCACAATTGGTGAAAGACCAGGGTTGAGGTAGCTTGGAAGAAGGGCTGTAAGACTAAAGAGAGCAAACCATGCAATAAAAGAGAGTGTGATGACGGTCATGCTGAACCACCATTTTGGACGTTCTTCTTTTGGTTTGTTATTGTGACGGTAGATGTAGTGATAAGGGGTATACATAGCAAGGCCTCCAATGAATGACACTGAAAGAAGGGTTGTGAGACCGTAGCTAGTTTGTGTACCTGAGAAACCAAAGATTGCGTTCATGATAGCAACGATGGCTAGAAGGAAGAGTGAGGTATCAAGCCACATCTTCCAAGGTGTTTTATCTGTTTCTGGTACTTCTTTGTTAGGCTTACTAGTTTCAGGTTTTTGGTGTTTTTCAGGAGAGAAACTAGCAGCCCAAACAGTTGGAGCACCAAGGAGTCCACGTCCTGTAATTCCTTTTTTCTGATTTTCGATAAGTTCAGGAATGACATTGCCAAGGATGTCTTTGATTTCTTGGTCTGATTTACCATCTTTGATGAGTTGGTTAGTTGCGATGTGGATAAATTCTTGGTTTTTCTTGGTGAGTTTTTGGATGTCCATGAGATGACCTTTCGATAAATAGTATTATTTTTTAGTTTTGTAGTTTAGGGAAAAGAAGAGGCTCTATGTTAGAACCATTTTTTCCTGATAAAGTAGATAACAACGCAGGATGACCCGAAGGCTGCCATGAAGAAGATGACCCAAAAGGCGTTATCTAAATCGTTTAGTGGCATAGAATTGTTTTTAAAGTTCATACCGTAGGCGGAGAAGATAACGGTTGGGATGTCCAGAGCCATAGTCATGAGAGCGAGTGTTTTCATGATAGTGTTCTGGTTATTGCCAATGATAGAGGCAGAGGTTTCAGCCATGGCATTCAAGACATTTTCATAGATGCCTGCCATCTCAATGGCCTGTTGGGTTTCAACCAGCGTATCTTCCAAGAGATCCTCGTCCTCGATATATTTCTTCAAGCTAGAGGCGTTACCTGTTAGCTTTTTGACAATACGCTCATTCATCTTAAGTGAGGCTTTTAGATAGACAATGGATTTTTCCAATTCCATCATGTCAATCAAGTGCTCGTTTTTAGTCGCATTTTCCAACTGAGCTTCCAATTTATCACTCTGACGGTCGATAGAACGTAGGGCGGTTAGGTAAAGTTGAGCGTTGCGATAGAGAATCTGAAAGACAAAACGGGTTTTCATAAAGGTGTAGAAGTTACGCACACGGTGGTTGAGGAAGTTATCCATGAGACTAATGTCCTCAAGACAAGTAGTAACAACCACCTCATCGGTAACGATGATACCCAATGGAATAGTGACGTAGTAGCTTTTGTTATTACGCTCTTCTTGGGTTGGGACGTCGACCAGAATCAGGGTGTAGTCATCTTCGACATCGATACGTGAAGTTTCTTCCACGTCCAGAGGGGCGCGGAGGTCTTGAATATCAATGTTAAACCGTTCTGCGACCTTCATGGCTTCTTCTTGGGAAGGGTTCACCAAATGAATCCAAGCACCAGGCTCGAATGTTTCAATTTCTTTGAATTCTTTTCCGGTGGATAAGAACATTTGTTTCAATGGGAACCCCTCCTTCGTCATTAAGTAAGCGCTGGCGTCTTGATTATAAAAGGATTTTTACAATCGCTTTTAAGTCCAATAAACACTGCTCTTAGCTTTTTTAGTGCTGTCAAATGAGGCTTGGGATGATGTTCCTTGCCTTTTTTAGACACTCCACCATTATACTACATTTGAAACATTTTTGGGCTGGATAAATTGAAATTTTGTTATAATTATGAGAGAAAGTCGGGATGGATTTTCCATCCGTCTGTAGAAAGGAGCGGCAGTAGCTTTTGCGCTAGGGCCTCTTAAAAATATGCAAGATAAGTTAGTGATTCATGGAGCAAGAGCTCACAATTTAAAAAATATCGATGTGGAGATTCCGCGTGATAAACTGGTGGTGGTGACGGGCTTGTCAGGTTCTGGTAAGTCTTCTTTGGCCTTTGATACCATCTATGCAGAGGGGCAACGTCGTTATGTGGAAAGTCTCTCAGCCTATGCCCGCCAGTTTTTGGGAAATATGGAGAAACCTGATGTGGACTCGATTGATGGTTTGAGTCCTGCCATCTCCATTGACCAGAAAACAACAAGCAAAAACCCTCGTTCGACGGTCGGAACGGCAACAGAGATTAATGACTATCTTCGTCTTCTTTATGCCCGTGTGGGTGTTCCTTATTGTCCTAATGGTCATGGAGCCATTCAGTCGTCCTCTGTGGAACAGATTGTGGACGAGGTTCTAGCTCTTCCTGAGCGTACGCGTATGCAGATTTTAGCGCCGATTGTTCGTCGTAGAAAAGGGCAACACAAGGCCGTTTTTGAGCGTGTACAAAAGGACGGTTATGTTCGTGTTCGTGTAGATGGTGAGATTTACGATGTCACAGAAGTGCCAGAGTTGTCTAAGTCTAAAATGCATAATATAGAAGTAGTTGTAGACCGCTTGGTGAATAAGGATGGTATCCGTAGTCGTCTCTTTGATTCGGTGGAGGCGGCCCTACGTTTAGCAGATGGCTACTTGATTGTGGATACCATGGATGATAATGAGCTGCTTTACTCAGAACATTATTCTTGTCCGGTTTGTGGCTTCACAGTGCCAGAGTTAGAACCTCGTCTCTTTTCATTCAATGCGCCATTCGGCTCTTGTCCGACCTGTGATGGTTTGGGTAATAAACTGGAAGTTGATATGGATTTGGTTATCCCTGATGCTAGTAAGACCTTACGTGAAGGTGCTCTGGCGCCTTGGAATCCTATTTCGTCCAACTACTATCCAGCCATGCTTGAGCAGGCTATGGAGCAGTTCGGCGTGGATATGGATACGCCATTTGAAGATCTTAAAAAAGAAGAACAAGATTTGATTCTCTACGGATCTGGGGATCGTGAATTCCATTTCCATTATGTTAATGATTTTGGTGGGGTGCGTGATATTGACATTCCTTTTGAAGGGGTTGTGACTAATATCAATCGTCGCTATCACGAGACCAATAGTGATTTCACTCGCAATGTCATGCGAGGTTATATGAATGAGCTGTCATGTCCAACTTGTCATGGCTATCGTCTTAACGAAGCAGCACTCTCAGTTCGTGTTGGTGGTGAGAATGGTCTCAATATTGGTCAAATCTCTGATTTGTCTATTTCAGATCATCTTAAGGAAATCGATAACCTTGAATTAGGTGAAAACGAGGGAGTGATCGCTCGTCCAATTGTTAAGGAAATCAAGGA
Organism: Streptococcus sp. 449_SSPC; assembly: GCF_001073005.1. Classification (NCBI taxonomy): domain Bacteria; kingdom Bacillati; phylum Bacillota; class Bacilli; order Lactobacillales; family Streptococcaceae; genus Streptococcus; species Streptococcus sp. 449_SSPC. The sequence continues at coordinate 175,084 of NZ_JVGR01000022.1, read as the reverse complement.
TCGCTTGACTTTCTTAAATAATGTAGGCCTTAATTATTTGACTCTCTCTCGTATGGCTGGAACCCTTTCAGGTGGTGAGAGTCAGCGTATCCGTTTGGCGACACAGATTGGCTCTAACCTTTCTGGAGTCCTATATGTGTTGGATGAGCCTTCTATTGGGCTTCATCAGCGTGACAATGATCGCTTGATTTCAAGTCTTAAAAAGATGCGTGACCTTGGCAATACCTTGATTGTGGTGGAGCATGATGAAGATACCATGCGTGAGGCTGACTGGCTTATCGATGTGGGACCTGGTGCTGGTGCCTTTGGTGGGCAAATCATGGCTTCGGGAACTCCAGAGGAAGTGGCTAAGAACAAGAAATCAATCACCGGGCAATATTTGTCAGGTGCTAAATCAATTCCTGTACCGACGGAACGTCGTGTAGGTAATGGTCGTTTTATCGAGGTTACAGGAGCTAGCGAAAATAACCTTAAGAATGTATCTGTCAAGTTTCCGCTTGGAAAGTTGATTGCAGTCACAGGTGTTTCTGGTTCAGGAAAATCGACTTTGGTTAATGGAATTCTCAAGAAAAAAATTGCTCAAGAGCTCAATCGCAATAGTGAGAAACCTGGTAAACACAAATCAGTGACAGGCATTGAACATATCGAGCGATTGATTGATATTGACCAAAGTCCAATTGGGCGTACACCTCGTTCTAATCCAGCGACTTACACAGGCGTCTTTGACGATATTCGTGATCTGTTTGCTCAAACCAATGAGGCCAAGATTCGAGGTTATAAGAAGGGGCGTTTCTCTTTCAATGTCAAGGGTGGCCGTTGTGAAGCCTGCTCTGGTGATGGTATTATCAAGATTGAGATGCACTTCCTACCTGATGTTTATGTTCCTTGTGAGGTTTGCCATGGCACACGCTATAATTCAGAAACCTTAGAAGTTCGTTATAAGGGAAAAAATATTGCGGAGATTCTGGATATGACAGTTGATGACGCAGTTGACTTCTTTGCGGCTATTCCTAAGATTGCTCGTAAGGTACAGACTATCAAGGATGTAGGACTTGGGTATGTGACCCTGGGACAACCAGCAACAACCCTCTCAGGTGGTGAAGCCCAACGTATGAAGCTAGCTAGTGAGTTGCACAAACGCTCTACAGGGAAGTCTTTCTATATTCTAGATGAACCTACGACAGGTCTTCATACAGATGACATTGCGCGTCTCTTGAAGGTGTTGCAGCGTTTTGCGGACGATGGGAACACTGTTCTCGTAATCGAGCACAATCTGGATGTTATAAAGACAGCAGACCATATCATTGATTTGGGTCCTGAAGGCGGTGTCGGTGGAGGTACCATCGTAGCTACAGGGACTCCAGAAGAGGTAGCAGCTGTTCCAGAAAGCTACACAGGACAATATTTGAAAGAAAAATTGAAATAAAGGAAAAAGGGCTCTTTGAGTCTTTTTTTTGCTTTAGGCTGGTTTAAGTTGAGCTTGCTATTCTATGGTTAAGAAAAAAACATACAGGAGTCAGACTATGGTTAAAAAGCGTTTTTTTATAGGCTTTAATGGTATTCTTCTAGCCCTATTTCTAGATGTTTGTCTTTTGATTAGCATCCGTACAGTGGATCATCACGGCCATTTTCAATCAGCAACAGATAAATGGGAAACTTTGCTTTACGTTTTAGGAATTTATTTTACTTTTCTCCTTTTTGAAGTGATTTTTTATCTTATTCTGAAACACCGTAGAAATAAACAAGTTTTGTAACAGGTCCTATAAAGGCCTGGATTTTTGTGTTCAGAGATAGTGACATTTATGTCACTATTTTTTTGAAAAGAGAGAACCTATAATGACCTTATAGCCAAACCCACTAGGTTACCAAGACAACTAGTTTTTGAATAGTCCAAGTGGTTATTGCTGTATTTATTTTTGACAAGAAAGGAGAAATAAGAATGCGAACTAAGGCATATGGCGAAGAGCTCACTGCTGAAACCTTAGAAAATGTCACAGGGGGTGATTTTGTATCTAGACCTCAAACCTTACCTGAACGATTGGGTTGGAATAGATGGTGGTTGAAAAGAAAATACCCTTATGGTGATTAGAAGTTACCATGAGTACCAAATATGGGAAAGAGTAATATGGATAAACAGAAGAATAATCTTATTAGAAGTTTAAGCATTGTTATCGTGATTGTCTGGCTATTTATTGTGATTATAAATGCTACGTTAAGTTTCACCGAAGGCGTTGCCTTTATTGACCATTGTCTCGTCTGGTCAACACTTTCGCTAGCTTTTTCTTTGTTTGCGCTTAGGGTAGCGGGTAAGGACAAGGAGAAATGATTTTCTCTGCTAATTGCTATAGTCTCAGGTTGAGTTTATATACTTATCCTTTTCTTTTTGTCTTTAATTCTATGGAATGGTGACATCTATGTCACTATTTTTTATCTTGTTAAGCTCTTATAATGAAGTTCATAGCTTGGACCTAGTTGTTAAAGTGCTAATTAAATAGAAAAAGGAGAGAAATATGGTAATTAATGTCATGGTACCCTTGCTTTTGTTAATGGGTAAAAGATAAGATGTCACACAGTAAACAAATAAGGAGAACACATGAAGAAAATACAATTTATTTTGATGGCGAGTTTTGTTTTAGGTACTTGCCAGTTAGCAGTGCTTAGTGGAGCAGCGGATGAGCCAGATGTTAAGGAATCTACAATCGAATTATCCAATAATTTTGTTGAGAATAGTCAGGTAGATAATGTACAGATTTCTTCCGAAACAACCTCCGAACAAGTGGTTGAGAAGGCTGAATCTAATAGTGAGACAAAGGAAAATTCGCTTCCTCAATCATTACAGACAGGAGTGGCTGAGACAGAAGTGAGGTCCGAAGAGGTTTCGGTTGAAACTTATGAAAAGAATCTTGAAAACCTGAAGCCAGTCTCTTATAGTGATGTCACAAATATGTTGACTGAAGATGGCGGAGACCATATCCTTTATGTTGGCCGGCCAACCTGCTACTATTGTCGTCAAAATTCTCCAGTTTTGAAGGATTTCAATACCCTGATTGATGGTCAGCTTCTTTATTACAATACAGATTCGGATCAGCTGGACCGTGAGTCTCGTAAAATACTATTTGATAAGCTAGGTATTCCAGGGACTCCAAGTGTAATTCGTCTCAAAAATGGTCAATTGGTTTCTGGCTATCTTGGCAGTGCTCCAGATGCCCAAGCTATTTATCAGGCTGTTTTTAAGGAAGAAACTGAGAAAACGGAGACACCAGAGGGAACAGAGGTAGTAGAGAAGGCGGAAAATCCCTTACCTGAATCCCCCTCTGAAGATACTATCAAGGATAGTGATAAGGATGTAATTAATCATACTGAAGGGTCTGTTACTAGCCTAATGTCTCAAATTAAGCAAGTTTTTAGGAATCTAACAGACCTGCTTATAAGTCTTTTAGGGAAATTTTTCTAACAGACTATTTTCTAAATCGAGAAATAAAAGAATTTATCAAATATGATTTCATCGGACTTAATCTAAGGTCATTTCTTCGAGTATCATAAGCGATTGGGCTAGTTATTTAAACAAAGAAAGGTAAATACATGACAGTGCTAGCGGTGAAAGGCTTAACCTATAGTTTTGGAAAGCAAACCGTTTTGGATAATATCTCGTTCACGTTAGAGAAGGGGGATATTGCTGGTTTGATTGGTAATAATGGTGCAGGGAAGACGACCCTGATGAAACTAGTTTCAGGTATTTTGGCAGGACCCAAGGATATTATTGACTTAAAAACAAAAACTGTAGGAGCCTTGATTGAAGCTCCAGCCCTATATCCTAACATGACTGTTGAAGCAAACCTTAAATTTTATTGTAAATTGTACAGTAAGGATTATGCGTTGATTGATCGTTATAAGGACGAGTTGGAGGTTGCAGCCTATCTTAAACGCAAGGCTTCCAAATTGTCTTTGGGAATGAAGCAACGTGTGGGGTTGTTTATCGCCTTAATTGCTTCAGATGAACTCATCCTTCTTGATGAGCCTACAAATGGTCTGGACCCTAATGGAATCAACAGTCTCCTCACATTAATTAAAAAGTTAGCTAAAAATCATGGTCTAACCTTTATTATCTCAAGTCATATCCTGTCTAATCTTGAACAGGTTTGTACGAAAAACTATTTGTTGAAGAATCATAAGCTGATTTACTTAGATGATAGTGATAATGTCAAATACAAGATTTATACTGAGGATTTAAGTTTGAAGTCATTGATGTCTCTGTTCAAATTAAATGGTTTACCTTTTGAACGACAAAAACATGACATCTTAGTCAAAGGATTAGCAGCTGTTAAGCAGGTTATGGATCGGGAGGGAATTCCTTTTACTTATGAAAAAGAAGGATTAAGTGAGGTGCTATTCAATGAAAAGTAAATTGAGAACGGTATTTTTAAAGCAGGAATGTGTGACTAGGAGCGTTTTTGTTTGTCTTGGATTGGTAGCCTTGATTGGTGCAATTGTTATCTTATGTGATGGCTATAAGGGAGATTACCTTGGGCCATCAGCGATTATTGCCAGTTATTCCTTTATCGTGGATATCGTCTTTGCTTATCTAGCAGTATCTAGTCTTGGACGAGAATTTCAGAATCGAACAATTAATATGATTCGGGTGTCTTCCTTATCTGGACGCGAGGTTATTCTTCGAAAACTCTTAAGTTTCCTTGTGTTATCTATAGTTGCTGCTACTATTTTGGTTTTGGAGTTGGCCTTCTACAAGTATTCTGTGCAGCATGTAGATTTTCCTTTGTGGGATTATATCAGAGACATCTATATTGATTTCCTACTCTATGGAGCCTTTATTTATATGGTTTCCTCTTTGCTTGTCTTGTTTGTAAAAAATACCTTGACAGCCTTTGTAACGGCTTATTTTGGAGTAACAGGAATGACTTTCTTCACCCTCTATTTGGCTAGTTTAGGGGATACCATGACTAAGCTGATGACTTATGTGCCATTTAGTTTTATGCGAGCAGTTTTTACTAGCGGTCAACAGTTCTTCAGTCTTCGCGAAGCCCTTGTTTTGTTTGCTTGGACTCTGGTTTTGCTCTTCTTTGCGCCAACTATCTACGAAAAGCGAGCCTTTGTATAATGCTAATAAAGTCAGAGTTTCATCTGGCTTTTTCTTTATGACATCAAAAAAACACTCTAAAATGCCAATTTAATCCTTTAAAGTCTGAAAATTTGGTATAATTAACCTAAAATACCAAAGGAGTAATTCATAATGCAACTTAGACTTGAACGATTTGATGCCAAACTTGCCCAATCAGGCCTTGATGCCTTGTTGGTGACAGGACAAAAAAATATCTATTATTTAACAGATTTCTGGGGGACAAATGCGACTGTCTTCATTACTAAGAATCGTCGCCTCTTCTTAACGGATTCACGTTATACCCTCATTGCCAAACAATCTGTGCATGGCTTTGATATTATCGAAAGTAAGGATCCGCTTAAGGATATTGTTAAAATTATCGAGGCTGATAAACTGGAAATAATCGGATTTGATAATCAGGTATCATTTGCTTACTATCAAGGTCTTCAAGCGATTTTTGAAGGCTACACTTTATCACCACAAAGCAACTTCATGGAAGAGTTGCGTATGATCAAGGACGAAAAAGAATTGGCAACTATCCGTAAGGCTTGTTCTATCTCAGACCGTGCCTTTACAGATGTACTTGATTTTATTAAACCAGGTCAAACAACAGAACTACAAGTGGCAAACTTCCTAGATTTCCGTATGCGTGAGTACGGAGCTTCAGGGGTTTCCTTTGAGTCTATCATTGCTTCAGGTTACCGTTCTGCTATGCCTCATGGGGTTGCTTCAGAAAAGGTTATCCAATCTGGTGAAACCTTAACGATGGACTTTGGTTGCTACTACAACCACTACGTTAGCGATATGACTCGTACTATCCATATTGGTGACACCACTGATGAGGAGCGTGAAATTTATGATATCGTTCTACGTTCTAACCAGGCCTTGATTGACGCAGCTAAGGCTGGTATGACACGTCGTGACTATGATAAGGTTGCGCGTGATGTTATTGTCGAAGCGGGGTACGGTGACTACTTTACACATGGTATTGGACATGGTATCGGTCTTGACATTCACGAGATTCCTTACTTTGGTAACTCTGATGAGACTATCGAAGCTGGTATGGTCTTGACGGACGAGCCAGGTGTTTATTTGGCTGATAAATACGGTGTTCGTATCGAAGATGACATCATTATCACAGAAAATGGTTGTGAATTGATTACCCTTGCGCCTAAGGAATTGATTGTTCTCTAAGATTTGGAGGAATACTTTATGCCAAACCGTTTATCTTGGCAAGATTATTTTATGGCTAATGCAGAGTTGATTTCTAAGCGTTCTACGTGTGATCGTGCCTTTGTTGGAGCTGTTTTAGTCAAGGACAAGCGTATTATCGCTACAGGTTATAACGGCGGAGTTTCTGAGACTGATAACTGTAACGAAGTAGGCCACTATATGGAAGATGGTCATTGTATTCGTACGGTACACGCAGAGATGAATGCCCTTATCCAATGTGCCAAAGAGGGGATTTCTACCAAAAATACAGAGATTTATGTGACGCATTTTCCTTGTATCAACTGCACCAAAGCCCTCTTGCAAGCTGGTATCGTAAAGATTACTTACAAGGCCAATTATAGACCGCACCCATTTGCGATTGAGTTGATGGAACAAAAGGGTGTTTCTTATTTGCAACATGATGTTCCAGAGGTTCACTTAGGAATGGATGACTAGTTTGTTCTTTGGAAAAAGCCTGAGGATTGGGCTTGAATCTATAAAACATTTGAGCCATGCTGTCATTTATGGTAGAATAAACTGATAATAATTTTTTACAAAGAGGTATTTAATAATGATTGAAGCAAGTAAACTCCGTGCGGGTATGACTTTCGTAACTAACGATGGCAAATTGATCAAAGTTCTTGAAGCTAGCCACCACAAACCTGGTAAAGGTAACACAATCATGCGTATGAAATTGCGTGATGTTCGCTCAGGTTCAACTTTTGATACTAGCTACCGTCCAGAAGAAAAATTTGAACAAGCAATCATCGAAACAGTACCAGCACAATACTTGTACCAAATGGATGATACTGCATACTTCATGAACACTGAAACATATGACCAATATGAAATCCCAGTAGCCAACGTTCAAGAAGAATTGAAATTTATCCTTGAAAACTCAGACGTAAAAATCCAATTCTACGGAACAGAAGTTATTGGTGTTCAAGTTCCAACAACTGTTGAATTGACTGTTACTGAAACACAACCATCTATCAAAGGTGCAACAGTTACAGGTTCAGGTAAACCTGCAACACTTGAAACTGGTCTTGTGGTTAACGTTCCAGACTTTATCGAAGCTGGTCAAAAATTGGTTATCAACACAGCTGAAGGTACTTACGTATCACGTGCCTAAGCCCAACTAAGTCTTTCAAACCACTGGTTTGAAGGCTTTATTTTCCAAACTAACGGAAAGGAAACATGCGATGACTACAGAAAATATCGGTGAAATTGTAATTGCCCCTCGCGTGCTCGAAGTGATTACAGGTATCGCTGCAACTAAAGTGGAAGGTGTTTACGCCCTTCAAAATAAAAATGTTACGGATAGTCTCAGCAAAACAAGCTTGGGACGTGGTGTTTACCTCCGAACAGAAGAAGATGGTACTGTAAATGCTGATATCTACGTCTCACTTCAGTATGGGGTTAACGTACCAGCGGTTTCAATTGAAATTCAAAAGGCTGTTAAAGCAGCTGTCTATGATATGGCAGAAGTGGCAATTTCAGAAGTCAATGTTCACGTTGAATCTATTGTTACTGAAAAGTCACAAAAACCAGACTTGGCTGAATTGTTTAACGAGGATTTTTTGAATGACTAATATCTTTAAAGATTCACGTCGTGACCTTCGTGAGCGTGCTTTTCAAACGCTTTTTGCCCTTGAATTTGGTGGAGAAGCTCTGGAACAAGCACTTTTCGCTTACACTTATGACAAGCCAATTGACGAAGAAACTGAAGTTGATGTACCAGCCTTTCTCCTTAGCCTGGTAACAGGTGTCCGTGAAGAGTTGGCCCAACTTGATAGTCAAATTGAAGAAAAGTTGAAAGAGAGTTGGAGCCTCTCACGTTTGATTGTGACAGATCGTACTCTCCTTCGTTTGGGACTTTATGAAATCACGTCATTTGAAGAAACACCAGGACGTGTAGCTATTAACGAAATCATTGAAATCGCTAAAAAATATTCTGATGAAACATCTGCTAAGTTCATTAATGGTGTACTTAGTCAGTTTGTGACAGATGAAGCATAAGCAAAAGAAGTTGAGCCTTGTTTCAACTTCTTTTTTTCTACAAATGTAACAAGAAAAAAGTCGCAAGCGGAGATTTCTTGCGACTTTCATTTATATACTGCTACCAGCAATCAGACTCACTGGAAGTACATAATCACGATTAACTGTTTTGCCTTTAATTTTCTTGAGAAGAATTTCGACACAAAGTTTAGCAATTTCATCCAAAGGTTGTTGGATAGTTGCTAACTCTGGGTAGAAGTGACGGATAAAGGCGGTACCGTCATAACCGATGATTTTTAGGTCATCTGGGATAGAAAGTCCCAATTGTCTAGCTATCTTCATAACCAAGATAGCTGTTAAATCGTCCGAAACAAAGATGCCATCTGGTTTTTCACGAGAGATAATAGATTTGATTTCTAATTCTCGTCGCATGAGAGACAAATCGTTTGGAACAGGACAAATAATACCTTCCTTGTCCAATTCATAATTAAAACCTAGTTGACGAAGTCCTGTTGGAGAATCCGAATTATCATAGCCTGTAATCATGACAATGCGTTGACAGCCAGCCTTGACCATAGCTCTTGCGGCTAACTTGCCACCTTCAAAGTTGTCAGACGAAACAATAGGAATCTTTGGGGCGAGATTACGGTCGAAGGCAACGATGGGAGCTTCAACCTTCTCATAATCCTCAATACCAAGATTGTGACTAGATGAGATGATGCCGTCACATTGGTTGGCGGCGAGCATCTCCAAATAGTCCCTCTCCTTGTTAGGATCATGCTCACTATTACAAATAATGGTTTTATAACCTTGCTTAAAGAGTTCATCCTCAAGACGTTCAATAAGTTCGGCATAAAATACATTGGAAATATTTGGGAAAATCAAGCCAACGAGTTTGGCCGACTTTCCTTGAAGACCTCGAGCTAAATTATTAGGTTTATAGTTGAGTTCTTGCATAGCAGCGTGAACTTTGTCAATGGTCTTCTGTGAGAGGTAGCCCTTTTTGTTTATGACGCGAGAAACTGTGGTTGGGCTCACACCAGCCAGTTCGGCAACGTCAGTAAGCTTTGCGACCATAAATCACCTTAGTATTTCAAGTCGAAGTAGTGTCCAGAAACGTTTCCTGACGTTACTTTGATACCAGTTTGTTCTGCACTTGGGAAAACACGACTAGTGAAGACTTTCTCACCTTTGTTGAAGTAAATTTCAACGATTGAGTTATCTACAAAGATGTTTGCTGTTGCAGCTTGACCGGCATCAAGTGTACATTCACGACTTGTTCCAAAGTCAGTAGCATATTGTTCACCAGCTTTAGAACGGTCAAGGATAACTTTTCCGTTTTCAGTATCAACTGTAAGTGACAAGCCATTTCCTTCTTGGTCTGCGAAGAGGACAAGTTCTGTTTGAGTGTTAGCTTCAAAGTTAAGTTCAAGCTCGTAAGTGTTAGTTGTTGCCGTTTTTTCAGAGAAATCTTCTTGGCTAGCACGTAAGCTTGTAATGGCTTCGACTGGATATTGGTAGAGTTTGCCATCTTTAATAGACAATTCTTTAACCAAGCTCATAGCCCCTTGGTAGTCGTATTTGTCAGTTGGATAGTCCACATCTGGAAGACCGATCCAGCTGACAATAAGGGCACGACCATCTGGAGTATTAAAGCCTTGAGTTGCATATGCTTCAAATCCGTAGTCCAAGTTGATAATTGGTGTGCCATCAACGAGGGCAGGTTTTTCTGTGTCGAAATCTTGGAAAATCTTATAAGTGTTAGGGTAGATGTTACCGTAGTCAAGTTCAGCTTTATCGAGACCTTGTGGGCTATAAAGAAGAACAGGTTTGTCATCTACAAAGACAAGGTTAGGACACTCAATCATGTACTCTGACCCAGTGCCACCAAAGTCAAGATTACCAACCTCAACCCAGTTTTCGACATCATTGTCTACTGCCTTGTAAAGTTTGATATAACCTTGTTTATCGTGGTTTTGAGCACCTACGATAGCGTAGAATTGTCCCTTGTAATCGAAGATTTGAGGGTCACGGAAGTGCCCAGTAGCGTCAGCAGGTTGTTTGATAAGAACCTTGTCGAATTTTTCGATTTTGCCGTCTTTATCCATCCAAGCGCCGATTTGACGTGGGTCACGAACCCAGTTTTCATCACGAACGTTCCCAGTATAGAAGATAAAGAGTTTATCACCGATTTGATAAGCAGAACCTGAGTAGGCACCGTGGCTATCATTTTCATGGTCTGGCAAGAGTTTGACACCAGTTTCTGTAAAGTGAACCAAATCTTCAGTTTCAGTATGCACCCATTGTTTCAAACCATGAGCAGCTCCAAATGGCCAACTTTGGTAGAAAAGTTGGAACTTACCATTAAAGTAAGAAAAACCGTTTGGATCATTAAGAAGCCCTGTTTCTGGTTCGATATGGTAACTTGCACGCCAAGGTGATTTAGCGACATTTTCTCTAATCTTTGTTTTTTCTTCGTCTGTCCAATCTGCGTATGGACGGTAACGAACTTCTGTTGGTAGATTCATATTTAGTAATCTCCTAATCTATTTGTTAATAATATAGTAAACGTTTTACCTAGAAAAATCAACGATTTATCATAAAAAAACAAAAAATTATGCTAAACGGTTGACATATGACAGAAAGATGCTAAAATAGTTACCGTAAAGAAAAGCTAAACGCTTTCATACCAAATTTTATTAAGGAGAATTTTGCAAATGGATAACAAACAAATTGCAAAAGAAGTCATCGATGCCCTCGGTGGACGTGAAAACGTCAACAGTGTTGCTCACTGTGCGACTCGTCTACGTGTGATGGTCAAAGATGAAAACAAAATCAATAAAGAAAAGGCTGAGAACATTGAAAAAGTTCAAGGTGCTTTCTTCAACTCAGGTCAATACCAAATGATTTTTGGTACAGGTACTGTTAACAAGATTTACGACGAAGTCGTTGCTCAAGGTCTTCCAACAGCATCTAAAGACGAACAAAAAGCAGAAGCTGCTAAACAAGGGAACTGGTTCCAACGTGCTATCCGTTCATTCGGTGACGTTTTCGTTCCATTGCTTCCAGCTATCGTAGCGACTGGTCTTTTCATGGGTATCCGTGGAGCAATCAATAACGATACAGTTCTTGGTTTGTTCGGTACAACATCTAAAGCTTTTGCTGCTACAGATTTCTATACTTACACAGTTGTATTGACAGATACAGCCTTCGCTTTCTTCCCAGCTTTGATTTGTTGGTCAGCCTTTAACGTCTTTGGTGGTTCACCACTTCTTGGTTTGGTTCTTGGTTTGATGATGGTTAATAACGCCCTTCCAAATGCTTGGGACGTTGCATCAGGTGCAGCTAAACCAATCTACTTCTTTGATTTTATTCCTGTAGTAGGTTACCAAAACTCAGTTCTTCCAGCCTTCTTCGTAGGTTTGCTAGGTGCTAAGTTTGAGCAATGGGTTCGTAAATGGGTTCCAGACGTTCTTGACCTACTCTTGCGTCCACTTATCGTCTTCGCTGTAATGTCAGCTTTGGCCCTCTTTATTATTGGTCCTGTCTTCCATACTGTTGAAAGCTATGTTCTTGCTGCTACAGAATGGATTCTTAACTTGCCATTTGGTCTTGCTGGTCTTGTTATTGGTGGTGTTCACCAAGTTATCGTCGTTACAGGGGTTCACCACGTCTTCAACTTGCTTGAAGCTAACCTTATTGCAAATACTGGTAAAGACCCACTTAACGCAATCATCACAGCTGCTATGACTGCACAAGCTGGTGCGACACTTGCAGTTGGTGTAAAAACTAAAGATGCTAAATTGAAAGCACTTGCTTTCCCTGCAACTCTTTCAGCGGTACTTGGTATCACTGAGCCAGCTATCTTTGGGGTTAACCTTCGTTTCGGTAAACCATTTATCATGGGTCTTATCGCCGGTGCTGCTGGTGGTTGGTTGGCATCAATCCTTAACCTTGCTGGTACAGGATTTGGTGTAACAATCGTTCCTGGTACACTTCTTTACCTTAACGGTCAAGTACTAAAATATGTTCTTATGGTACTTGTAACACTTGCTCTTGGTTTTGCTCTTACTTGGATCTTCGGTTACAAAGAGGAAGAAGTTGAAGCTCAAAAAGAAGTTGTTGCTGAAGATATTGCATCTGCAGAATCAACTCCAGTTGCATTGCAAGCTGAAACAATCGCTGCACCACTTAAAGGTGAAGTTGTAGCTTTGGAAAATGTTAATGACCCAGTCTTTTCATCAGGAGCTATGGGGAAAGGTGCCGCTATCAAACCTTCAGGTAACCAAGTAGTTGCACCATTTGATGGTGAAGTGCAAATCGCCTTCCCAACAGGTCACGCTTACGGTCTTAAATCTGATAAAGGTGCTGAAGTGCTTATCCACATCGGTATCGACACTGTCTCACTTGACGGTAAAGGATTTGATGCTAAAGTTCAAGCAAATCAACGTATTAAAAAAGGTGATGTCTTGGCTACCTTCGATAGCTCAGTAATCACTGAAGCAGGTCTTGACGATACAACTATGGTTATCGTTACAAACACTGCAGACTTCGAAGATGTTTCATCAGTAGCGACTGGTTCAGTTGCTGAAGGTGCAGACTTCATCGCAGTTAAATAATAAGCTAGAAAAGTCGAAGCCAATTCGGCTTTTTTAGTTAAAAGTCTCATAAAGAAAAGTATGAAGCAGAGTAGTCTGTACCTTGTCAAATAAGGCCTCATTTAGATTGTCTTTTATCCTGCTTTTCTTTATAATAGTATAAGATAGTTATTTATAGATCACAGAAGGAGATAGCTTTAGATATGGCTAAACTTTACGGAAGCTTGGAAGCTGGTGGTACAAAATTTGTTTGTGCTGTCGGTGATGAGAAATTCCAAGTCGTTGAAAAAACTCAATTCCCAACAACTACACCTTACGAAACAATTGACCGTACGATTGAATTTTTCAAACGTTATGAAGATCAATTGGTTGGAATTGCAATTGGTTCATTTGGACCAATTGATGTTGATCCAAACTCTGAAACATATGGTTTTGTGACTTCAACTCCAAAACCACATTGGTCAAATGTCGACCTTCTTGGTTTGATTGCTAAAGAGTTTAATATTCCTTTCTACTTTACGACTGATGTTAACTCCTCTGCTTATGGTGAGACACTTGTTCGTAAAAGTGTTAAGAGTCTTGTTTACTACACTATCGGAACTGGTATTGGAGCCGGTGCTATTCAAAATGGTGAGTTCATTGGTGGTATGGGTCACACTGAAGCTGGTCACGTATATGTACCTCTTCACCCAAATGATGTTTCCAATGAATTTAACGGAACTTGTCCATTCCACCGCGGATGTTTGGAAGGTTTGGCTGCTGGTCCATCACTTGAAGCCCGTACAGGTATTCGTGGCGAATTGATTGAGCAAAATTCTGAGGTTTGGGATGTTCAAGCTTACTACATTGCTCAAGCTGCTGTCCAGGCAACTGTGCTCTACCGTCCAGAAGTTATCGTCTTTGGTGGTGGTGTTATGGGGCAAGAACACATGCTTCGTCGTGTTCGTGAAAAATTCACAGCTCTTTTGAATGGTTACCTTCCAGTACCAGATGTAAATGAGTATATTGTGACACCCGCTGTTTCAGGTAATGGTTCTGCAACGCTTGGTAACTTCGCACTTGCTAAAGACGTAGCTGATAAGCATGCAAACAAATAAACAAAATATGTAAAATCGCTTTAAGAGATAATCTTAAGGCGTTTTGCTCTATACAGGAGGGTGTAATGGAACCTTTATTTTTAGATTCACCAATGCATGAGAAAATCTGGGGAGGTAATCGCCTCAAGACAGAGTTTGGTTACGATATTCCCAGTGAACACACTGGTGAATACTGGGCAATTTCTGCCCATCCTAATGGTGTATCCTATGTCAAAAACGGAAAGTATGCTGGTTTCCACCTGGCAGAGCTTTACAAGGATAAACCGGAACTTTTTGGAAATCCCAAGACTAGTGTTTTTCCTTTGTTGACAAAGATTTTGGACGCTAATGACTGGCTCTCAGTACAAGTACACCCTGATGATGCTTATGGACTAGAGCATGAAGGTGAGCTAGGAAAGACAGAATGTTGGTATATTATTGATGCTGAAGAGGGTGCAGAGATTATTTATGGTCACAAGGCTAAGACCAAGGAAGAATTGGCGTCCTTAATTGAAGCAGGTGATTGGGACGGACTTTTGTCGAAAACTCCTGTTAAGAAAGGTGACTTTTTCTTTGTACCAAGTGGTACCATGCATGCTATTGGTCCAGGTATCTTGATCTTAGAGACTCAACAATCTAGCGATACCACTTACCGTGTCTATGATTTTGATCGTAGGGATAATCAGGGCAATAAACGTGAACTTCATATTCAACAGTCTCTTGATGTCTTGAATCTAGGGAATCCTGAAAATAGTGTCCCAGCAACTGTTAAGACCTTGCAATTAGAGTCGACTTGTTTGACATCAAACTCCTTTTTCACTGTGTATAAATGGAAACTCAGTGGCTTGGTTGACTTCAAGCAATCAGCTCCTTATTTGCTTTGTTCCGTACTTTCTGGCAATGGGACCATGACTATCGATTCACGCATTTATTGTCTAAAAAAAGGCGATCACTTCATTCTTCCAAATGATGTGACAGATTGGGAAATTGATGGACAATTGGAGATGATTGTCAGTCACCCTAACGAGGCTTAAGTATGAGTAATGAAAAAGTTTTAGTGGCACTATTTGAGCATATTGAAATCAACAAATCCTATTATTTTGAGGGAGCTTATTATCGTCTGAAAGACTATGGCGACCACATTTATGGCTTACAACGGGCAATTCCTGGTATGTGTGGTGAAAAAACAGCTTCCCCTAGCATCAAATTTTACTGGAAAAATGGTGTCTTGGACTATCAATTCTACGTTGATTTTGAAGCTAGTCCTATGATAATGAAGGCCTATAGTAGCACCGACCATGTTTTCTTTGAGCAGGCTTTTGAAAATCTTTTGCATGATTTTGAGGATATTCTAGAGAGCCAAGAAAACTCTGAGAAGTAGGTATAAAGTATTATTGTCGATATTTTCAGTGAATCTAATAAAAAAGTTTTACTTTATTTGCGAATTCATTGTGAAAGCCCTTAAACTAGGGCTTTTTTCTTTGTCAATCCTTGAGTGATTTCTTGTTTAAAGGGGGCTTTTGTGGTAAAATATGGAGATAAAGACTGTCGAAAGGAAAAAAGATGGCAAATATATTACGCAAAATCATTGAAAATGATAAAGGCGAAATTAAGAAACTAGAAAAAACTGCCAAGAAAGTTGAGAGCTATGCTGATGCAATGGCGGCTCTTTCAGATGAAGAACTTCAGGCAAAAACAGAAGAATTTAAAAAACGATATCAAAACGGAGAAAGCCTAGACCAACTCTTGCCAGAGGCATTTGCAGTTGTTCGTGAAGGGGCAAAACGTGTCCTTGGACTTTTCCCATATCGTGTGCAAATCATGGGTGGTATCGTTCTTCACCATGGTGACGTACCAGAGATGCGTACAGGGGAAGGGAAAACCCTGACTGCGACCATGCCTGTTTACCTAAATGCTATTTCAGGTGAAGGTGTACACGTTATCACCGTTAACGAATACCTTTCAGAGCGTGATGCGACTGAAATGGGTGAGCTCTATAGTTGGCTTGGTTTGTCAGTAGGGATTAACCTTTCTGCCAAATCACCAGCTGAAAAACGTGAAGCTTATAACTGTGACATCACTTACTCAACCAACTCAGAGGTAGGTTTCGACTATCTTCGTGATAACATGGTTGTTCGTAAGGAAAACATGGTACAACGTCCATTGAACTATGCCTTGGTCGATGAGGTTGACTCGGTTCTTATTGATGAAGCCCGTACACCATTGATCGTATCAGGACCTGTAAGTTCAGAAACTAATCAGTTATATCACCGTGCGGATGCTTTTGTTAAAACATTAACAGAAGATGATTATGCCATTGATATTCCAACAAAAACAATTGGTTTGAATGACTCAGGTATTGACAAGGCTGAAGAATTCTTCAACTTGGACAACTTGTACGATATTGATAATGTTGCCTTGACTCACTATATTGACAATGCCCTTCGTGCCAACTACATCATGTTGCATGATATCGACTATGTGGTAAGTCCTGAGCAAGAAATTCTTATCGTCGACCAATTTACAGGTCGTACCATGGAAGGTCGTCGTTTCTCAGATGGACTCCACCAAGCCATCGAGGCAAAAGAAGGTGTGCCAGTTCAAGAAGAAACGAAGACATCTGCCTCAATCACTTACCAAAATATGTTCCGTATGTACAAGAAATTGTCAGGTATGACCGGTACTGGTAAGACCGAGGAAGATGAATTCCGTGAAATCTATAACATGCGAATCATTCCGATTCCAACTAACCGTCCAATTCAACGTATTGACCACGATGACCTTCTTTACCCAACCTTGGATGCTAAATTCCGTGCTGTGGTACAAGATGTTAAGCGTCGTTATGAAAAGGGACAACCAGTCCTTGTTGGTACGGTTGCCGTTGAAACATCTGACTTGATTTCTAAGATGTTGGTTGAAGCAGGCATTCCTCATGAAGTGCTTAATGCTAAGAACCACGAAAAAGAAGCGCATATTATCATGAATGCGGGTCAACGTGGTGCCGTTACGATTGCGACCAACATGGCCGGTCGTGGTACCGATATCAAACTTGGTGAAGGTGTTCTTGAACTTGGTGGCCTTTGTGTTATTGGTACAGAACGTCACGAAAGCCGTCGTATTGATAACCAGTTGCGTGGTCGTGCGGGACGTCAAGGGGACCCAGGGGAATCTCAATTCTACCTTTCACTTGAAGACGAATTGATGCGTCGTTTCGGTTCTGATCGTATCAAGCAAGTCTTGGAACGTTTGAATGCTGATGATGAAGATATCGTTATCAAATCACGTATGTTGACACGCCAAGTGGAAGCGGCTCAAAAACGTGTCGAAGGAAATAACTACGATACTCGTAAACAAGTCCTTCAGTACGATGACGTTATGCGTGAACAACGTGAAATCATCTACGCTGAGCGTTATGATGTTATCACAGCAGAACGTGACCTTGAACCTGAGATTAAGGCTATGATTAAGCGTACGATTAACCGTACGGTAGATGGTCACAGCCGCAATGATCAAGAGGAAGCTCTTAAAGGTATCTTGAACTTTGCTCGTCAGGCCTTGGTTCCTGAGAATGCCATCTCACTTGAAGATTTACGAGAAGTGGGAGAGGTAACGAAACGTAGTGTTAATTATGACGCTATTAAAGTTTACTTGAATGAGTTAGCAGATGATGTTTATGATCGTCAAATCAAGAAATTGCGTTCAGAGGAAGCTATCCGTGAATTCCAAAAAGTCTTGATTTTGATGGTTGTTGATAACAAGTGGACGGACCATATCGATGCCCTTGATCAATTACGTAATGCCGTTGGTTTGCGTGGTTATGCCCAAAACAACCCAATCGTTGAGTATCAATCTGAAGGGTTCAAGATGTTCCAAGATATGATTGGGGCAATTGAATATGATGTGACACGTACAATGATGAAAGCACAAATTCATGAACAATCTCGTGAAAATGTGAATGAACGTGTGTCAACAACAGCAACAGGCAATATCCAGGCTCACCAAGCAGATGCTAATGGTCAAGAAATTGACTTTAGTAAGGTTGGTCGTAATGACTTCTGTCCATGTGGCTCTGGTAAGAAATTTAAAAATTGTCACGGTCGTAAACAATTTTAGGAAAAAAGAAATAGGTAATTATTATGGTTTTTAAAGCAGTAAGTGAAAAAATTGATTTTGATGCAGTTAAAGAATCAACTACATTGACAGGTGAAGCCCTTGCCAAGAAACAAGCTCGTGATAAAGAGCTTGAAGCAATCATCAAGGGTGAAGATGACCGTACGCTTTTAGTTATTGGTCCATGTTCATCTGATAATGAAGAAGCTGTTCTTGATTATGCTCACCGTTTGGCTAAACTTCAAGAAGAAGTTAAAGATAAAGTCTTTATGGTTATGCGTGTCTATACAGCTAAACCTCGTACAAATGGTGATGGCTATAAAGGACTTGTACACCAACCTGATGCTGAAGGGAAACCAAACCTAATTAACGGTATCAAGGCTGTGCGTAACCTTCACTACCGTGTTATCACTGAAACTGGTATCACAACTGCTGACGAAATGCTTTACCCAGAAAATCTTCCTTTGGTAGATGACCTTGTGTCATACATTGCCGTTGGTGCACGTTCTGTAGAAGACCAACAACACCGTTTTGTTGCGTCAGGTATTGATGTTCCAACTGGTATGAAGAATCCAACATCAGGGAACCTTAACGTGATGTTTAACGGTATCTACGCTGCACAAAACAAACAAAACTTCCTCTTTAACGGTGAAGAAGTTGAAACTCCAGGGAACCCATTGGCACACGTTATTCTTCGTGGTTCAACGAATGAATATGGTAAAAACGTGCCTAACTTCTACTATGATGATGTGCTTGAAACAATTGAACACTATGAACAAATGGGCCTTGAAAATCCATTCATCGTTATTGATACAAACCATGATAACTCAGGTAAACGTTACTTGGAACAAATCCGTATCGTTCGCCAAACCTTGATTAACCGTGACTGGAATGAAAAAATCAACAAAGTTGCACGTGGTTTCATGATTGAATCTTACCTTGAAGATGGTCGTCAAGATGCACCAGATGTCTATGGTAAATCAATCACTGACCCATGTCTTGGTTGGGATAAGACAGAAGAATTGATTCGTGAAATCCACGATACATTGTCAAAATAATAAGGTAACAGAAACCATATATGGGGAGTGAGCCGTTTGGATGACCAAGCGGTTCACTCTCTTTTCACAAAGAGAGGGAAATAAATGGGAATTCATCAAAATAGTCCGCTGATTGATGTAGCGGAAGTAAGGAAATTGCATGCTCTTACGGGAGACGCTCTAGTAACTAAACAAGCTAATGATGAGGCTTTGGCAAAAATCATCAAGGGTGAGGACAAACGTCTTCTCTTGGTTATTGGTCCATGTTCATCCGATAATGAAGAAGCTGTTCTTGACTATGCTCACCGTTTGGCCAAACTTCAGGAAGAGGTGAAGGACAAAATCTTTATTGTTATGCGTGTTTATACAGCTAAACCACGTACCAATGGGGATGGCTATAAGGGACTTATCCACCAACCGGATGCAGAGGGAGAAGTAGACCTTCTTGAGGGGGTTAAGGCAGTTCGCCACCTTCAGTCACGTATTATTACTGAAACAGGTCTTCCAATCGCTGACGAGATGCTTTATCCGTCAAATCTTTCCTTCTTTGATGATTTGCTTAGCTATCATGCTGTTGGAGCCCGTTCTGTTGAGGACCAAGAGCACCGCTTTGTAGCTTCAGGTATTGATGTGCCAATTGGCTTGAAGAACCCAACGTCAGGAAATTTGAATGTCATGTTTAATGGTATCTATGCTGCGCAGAATCAACAGCATTTCCTTTACAATGGCGCTGAAGTTAGAACAGATGGTAACCCACTAGCTCACGCTATCCTGCGTGGTGCCAATAATGAAAATGGGCAGAATATTGTTAACTACCATTACGAGGACTTGGTTAAGGCTTTGGACAAGTATAGTGAATTTAATCTGGAAAATCCATTTATCCTTGTTGATACTAACCATGACAACTCAGGTAAAAACTTCATGGAGCAAGTTCGTATTGTGCGTGAAGTCCTTCTTAACCGTGAGTGGGATAAGCGTATCGCGGATACCGTGCGTGGCTTTATGATTGAGTCTTACCTTGAGGATGGTCGTCAAGATACACCTGAAGTTTATGGGAAATCAATTACAGATCCATGTCTTGGTTGGGATAAGACAGATAGCCTTATTCGTGAAATCCACAATCGACTTTCGTTATAATTATGATTTTTGGATATGGTATAGACTTGCAGGAAATTTCAGCTGTAAAAAAGGCTTATGACCGTAATCCACGCTTTGCAAAAAAGGTATTGACACCAAAAGAGTGGGAGCGTTTTGAATCCCTTTCTGGTAATCGTCAGATGTCCTATTTAGCAGGGCGTTGGGCCGGTAAGGAAGCATTTTCAAAGGCCTGGGGTACTGGTATTGGAGCAGTCGGCTTTAAGGATATTGAAATATTGACCAATGACAAGGGAGCTCCAGTGGTGACCCAATCACCTTTTGAAGGCAAGGTTTTTATCTCGATTTCCCATAGCGGTGATTTTGTTCAGGCAAGTGTCATTTTAGAAAAAAACTAAGAGATAGATGTTGGAAGAGGATAGCTTATGATTTCAAGTTTACATCGACCAACCTTGGCAAAGGTTGATCTATCAGCAATTTCAGAAAATATTGAACAAGTGGTTAGTCACATCCCTAAACAGGTGCAGACTTTTGCAGTTGTTAAGGCCAATGCTTATGGTCATGGCGCTGTCGAAGTGGCCAAGCATGTATCTAAGCAGGTGGATGGTTTTTGTGTTTCCAACCTAGACGAGGCACTTGAACTCCGTCAAGCTGGCTTAGAGCAACCGATACTTATTTTAGGAGTTGTCTTGCCAGGCGAGGTTCCTTTGGCAATTCAAGAAAACATCACGCTGACGGTCGCTTCGCTTGAGTGGTTGGAAATGGCTAAGGATCAAGGGCTTGATTTGACTGGTTTGACCTGTCATATTAAGATTGATTCAGGCATGGGACGCATTGGGGTGCGTAGCCAAGGGGATGCAGATAGTTTGATTGCTGGTCTTAAGGCACTTGGTGCGGATGTCGAAGGTATTTTTACCCATTTTGCAACAGCTGATGAGGCAGATGATAGTAAATTCAAGCGTCAATTGGCCTTCTTCACGGATTTGGTTAATAACTTGGTGGACCGCCCTCGCTTGGTACATGCTAGCAACTCTGCGACAAGTATTTGGCATGCAGAAACAGTCTTTAATGCGGTACGTCTAGGTGTCGTCATCTATGGTCTCAATCCTAGTGGCAGTGCTTTAGACCTTCCCTATAACATTCGTCCTGCTTTAAGCTTGGAGACAGCACTTGTTCATGTTAAGACCCTGCCAGCAGGTCAAGATGTGGGTTATGGTGCAACGTATACGACGACAGCTGATGAGGTTATTGGAACCATTCCGATTGGCTATGCGGATGGTTGGACCAGAGATTTACAAGGTTTCCACGTTGTTGTGGATGGCCAGCTTTGTCCTATTGTTGGGCGTGTGTCTATGGACCAGATCACTGTTCGACTTCCTAAGGTTTATCCCCTAGGAACTCCTGTCACTCTTATGGGGGAAAATGGGGGAGCAAGCATCACTGCGACAGAGGTGGCTGAAAAACGTGGTACTATCAACTACGAAGTTCTTTGTTTGCTTAGTGATCGTGTACCTCGTAGCTATGATTAATATAAATAAAAAGAGAAATCCAGTTTGATACTGGATTTTTTGATTTTAGTGAAGACCATTTTCATGTGTTATAATAGCTGATAAGGCTTCCTCTTTCACGAGGAGAAGAACACGATAGAAATGATAGAGGATATGATTCAACTAGATTCACCAATTGCGGATTTGAAAGGCTTTGGTCCTAAGTCCGCTGAAAAATTTACCAAATTAGATTTGCACACGGTTGGGGACCTCTTGCTTTATTTTCCTTTCCGATATGAAGATTTTAAGAGTAAGTCTATCTTTGAACTGATGGATGGCGAAAAGGCAGTTATTACGGGAACAGTGGTGACACCTGCCAATGTGCAGTATTATGGCTTTAAACGTAATCGTCTGAGTTTTAAAATCAAGCAAGGAGAGGCTGTGATTGCCATTAGTTTCTTCAACCAGCCTTATCTTGTGGACAAGATTGAGATGGGAGCAGAAGTGGCTATTTTTGGCAAATGGGACCAGAAGAAGTCTGCAGTAACTGGTATGAAAGTGTTGGCTCAAGTTGAGGACGATATGCAGCCAGTCTATCATGTGGCCCAGGGGGTTAGTCAGGCCCAGCTGATAAAGGCTATAAAGGCAGCTTTTGATAGTGGGGCCCTTCATTTGTTGGAGGAGAGTCTCCCGCAGGTGCTAATGGACAAGTATCGTCTCATGAGGCGTCAAGAGGCAGTGCGAGCCATGCATTTTCCGAAAGATTTGGCTGAATATAAGCAGGCCCTACGTAGGACCAAGTTTGAGGAACTCTTTTATTTCCAGATGAACTTACAGGTGCTCAAGGCTGAAAATAAGTCCGAAACCAATGGTCTAGCAATTGCTTATGATGAAGCCAAAATCAAAGCCAAAATTGCAGAATTACCATTCCCCTTGACAGAAGCCCAACAGCGTAGTTTGTCGGAAATCCTAGCTGATATGAAATCTGGGGCTCATATGAACCGTCTCTTGCAAGGAGATGTGGGATCAGGGAAAACAGTTATCGCTAGCCTTGCCATGTATGGAGCCTACACGGCGGGCCTCCAGTCTGCCCTCATGGTACCGACGGAAATCTTAGCTGAGCAGCATTATCAGAGTTTGCAGGGGCTTTTCCCTGAGTTAGAGGTAGTGCTCTTAACTTCTGGGATGAAGGCAGCGGACAAAAAAGTAGCTCTTTCTAAAATTGAATCTGGGAAGGCTCAGATGATAGTGGGGACTCATTCGTTGATTCAGGATGCTGTAATTTATCACAAACTTGGGTTAGTTATTACTGATGAACAGCACCGTTTTGGGGTTAATCAACGTCGTATTTTCCGTGAGAAAGGTGACAATCCTGATGTCCTCATGATGACAGCGACACCTATCCCTAGGACCTTGGCTATCACTGCTTTTGGAGAAATGGATGTGTCGATTATTGACCAGATGCCAGCTGGACGGAAACCCATTATTACTCGCTGGGTTAAACATGAGCAACTAGATACCGTACTGACTTGGATCAAGGGTGAGTTGGAAAAAGATGCTCAGGTCTATTTTATCTCACCTTTGATTGAAGAGTCCGAGGCTCTCGATTTGAAAAATGCGGTGGCCCTTCATCAGGAACTCACAGATTTTTTGGGGGATTTAGCTAAAGTGGCTCTGATGCACGGTCGCATGAAAAATGATGAAAAAGACCAAATTATGCAGGACTTCAAGGAAAGAAAGTCTCAGATTTTAGTATCAACCACAGTTATCGAAGTAGGGGTTAACGTGCCAAATGCTACAGTTATGATCATTATGGATGCCGACCGCTTTGGACTTAGCCAGCTTCACCAACTTCGAGGACGTGTAGGTCGTGGCCATAAGCAGTCCTACTGTGTTTTAGTGGCCAATCCTAAAAATGATACTGGAAAAAAACGCATGCAGGCCATGTGTGAGACTACGGATGGTTTTGTTCTAGCAGAAGAGGACCTTAAAATGCGTGGTTCAGGAGAAATCTTTGGAACACGTCAGTCAGGAATTCCTGAATTTCAAGTGGCTGATATTGTGGAAGACTATAATATCCTAGAAGAAGCAAGGCGCGTGGCCAGCCAAATTGTATCTGACCCTAACTGGCGCGAGAATCCTGATTGGCAGGTGCTTGGAGCTCATTTGAGAAGCCAAGGCGAGTTTGATTGAGGAGGAAAACCATGAAAAAGAAACGGTTAAAACTCGATTTTTTTGCGATTTTGCATCCCTTGTTTCTTATGATGTTAGGTCTCATGTTTTATTTTTTCGCCTTCATCTTGATTTGGTTTATTACCGAATTGGCAAAGCTGATAGAAGGAAAGACAGACTTTCATACTCTATATTTTTATTCACTTCTTATCTCTCTAGCTTGTTCGATATTACTGATTATGTACGTCGCGGGTTTTATAGCTCAGCTGATTATACATATACAGCATCAAAAGGAAAGGACGCTTTTGCCGGTCTGGTGTATGCTTACGGCTGTACTGATGCTTGTGCCCCTATTCGAAGATTTTAGTATCTTAAGCTCGTCCTGGAATTTTAAAGGGTATTTTCTTTCCATAGTTGCCTACATTGCCTATCTCTTTACAAAGCTACCCAAGGTTATTGAAAGTTACCGCTATCATGCGACAATTCGCTATGCCGTTTGGGTGGCTCTGGTCTTGGGAATTATTTTATCCATGCTTTAGACAGAAAAACTCTCAGTAAACTCACTGAGAGTTTTAAGTTTCCTTCAAGCTTATTACAAGCTTTCTTTAAGTTAGGACACCTATAATAAAACCATCAAAACGAGATAGGTTTTGATAATAAAACGTTTTGGCTAAGCCAAACCATTCCTAAAAAAGGAGGACAAAACAATGACAGTAAAAATTAAAGTAACCTACAACCGAAATTTCCAGAAGCATCCTCAAGACTTTAAGGTTTATCAAAACTAGTATTGATGCTAGGAAGAGGCTCAATTTACCCATATTCTACAACTTTCATCCTTCATTTTCCAAAATCCCTTTTTCCTTTTTTTCATAACGTAGAATCCCTCTTCTTAAACTCATAAAAAGTCTAGACGGAACCATGACCAGTCTAGGAGATTAAAATAAGTAAGCTAACCAGTTGAGATTTTCTTGGCTGGTTTTTATTTTTTGAATTTTAGATAAAAAATATCGAAAAACGATAAAAATGTGTTGACAAGGAGAAATAAAGAGTGTAATATATAATTATCGATAAACGATAATAAGTTTTCGATAAAGATAATCTTATTCGCGAAAAAGAGAAATTATATACCAAAAACTATTTAATAAAGGAAATACTTATCATGAAAACACTTAAATCAATCATCAACGCTGTTCTTATTCTTCTTATGGCAATCTACGGTCTTGCAATGCTTGCTTTACTTATCCTTCCTTTTGTGGATGTGACTAATCTTTTTCCAGGTGCTGAGGTTCATTACCTTTCTGGATGGGGTTACTGGCTAGTCTCAGAGTTACAATTCGCCTTCTATCTTGCCTTGCTTTGTCTCCTTCGTAAAGAGCTTAAAGACTTTACTTGGAAGGCATTTTGGACAGAAGATTTTTCTCTCTTCTTGAAAAAGGCTGCTCTTCTAACCTTTGTGCCATCAGCCTTGAATATCTTCCTGCAGTTGGGAACGACTAATCACCTTGTAGTGGACTTCAGCACATCAGTCTGGCTCCTCTTGGTCTCTCTAGCTTGTGATGCTGTCCGTCTTCGTAAGGGACAAACAGCTGCTAAATAATTTAATAAATCTTATTTGCAAAGTAGTAAAATCTTATCTATAAACTAGTATTTTATATTGATATTCGATATAATTGATACTGTTAATAGCTAGCTACTGATTTGGTATGAGGTCAAGGGCTTCTAGAAGCACCTTGGCTTTTCTAGTCTATCATCAGAGAAATCAATTGAATTTACAATCGAGGTAACGCATGACAACTATCTTATTCTATTTTTTAATCGTCCTAGCCTTGGCTGGCTCTAGTTATTATGGTTGGAGATCCGCCAAAAGTGCTAAGAATCGTCAGGAGACACAAGAACAAAAGCGTTTGCGTAGTGGCCTTCTTTTCGTAAATGTCCTCCTCTTTGCGGGATTTTTAAGTCTTGTGATTACCATTCTTAATGATGCCTTTATTCTGACTGGTCATGAAGGACTATTGCAACAAGGCTTGCGGATGCTTCTTGGTTCGGGTGTTACTGTGAAAAGTAATGGTCCAAGTTTGACACTTTTTGCAGCAATCATTGATTTCCTTCGTTTGGCAGTCAACATTGGCTTCTTGTTGTGTCTACGTGCCTTTCTGATTAATCTTTATCGTTCTGATATTTTCATCGCTAAAAATGCTAAGTTAGTTCGTTGGTCAGCGCATTTGCTCGTTCTTGGGGCCTTTATCAATAATGGTATTTTTACATTTGGGACAGGCAACCAGAGTTATAGTTTCTTTAATATCAGTTATTTGCTAGTTAGCTTTGTTCTCTATGCTGTTGCTATGATTTTGACTAAGGCTAATGCCATTGCTGAGGAAAATGAGTACACGATTTAGGAGGGGCTTATGATTATTGTCAATTTGGACGTTGAACTTGCCAAGAAGAAGATGCGCTCGGGTGAGCTAGCAGAACGTATTGGTATTACCCCAGCCAACCTTTCAGTTCTTAAGACAGGCAAGGCCAAGGCAATCCGTTTTACAACACTGGATGCTATTTGTAAGGAGCTAGATTGCCAACCAGGAGATATTCTTGAATATAGACCAGATGAATAAAATTAAAAGCCTGAAGCAGTTCAGTCACTTCTCTAGTGATCATGCTTCAAGCTTTTTATTTTTTCTTCAACCATGCGACCAGGGCTAGACTGGCTAGCACGGTGCCACAGACCATGGCGATATGTGTTTTTGAGACTGTCAGCTCATAGTGGAAATCTTTATTTTCCAATTTATCGGTTGCTTCAATACTAAGTTTCATGTCTTATCCCTCGATATAGTCTTTCAATTCTTGGTCTTTGAGTCCCGCACTGAGTGCGATGAGGAGTTTGAGGCGAGCCTTTGGTGCGTTGAGTTCTTTAACAAACATAACGCCAGCTTCTTGGAGTTTGACTCCCCCGCCTTCATAGGCGTAGACAGGTTCGGCGATACCGTTGAAGCAGCGGGAAACGAGCACAACAGGGACTCCTTTTTCCATAAGATTTGTGATTTCTCTTGCAGCCAATGGTGGGAGGTTTCCAGCACCTAGTGCCTCGATAACCACGCCATCAATCTTTTCAGGGTCTAGGAGACTGATGATTCCATCTCCGATACCCATCCCAGCATAGGCCTTGATGATTGGTACTGTTCCTGTGATTTGTTCCAAGTCAAAACGAACCCGAGGCTCTGCAGTTTTGAACCAGAGGATGTCATGCTTCATGATGATTCCTAGTGGACCGTGGGTTGGTGTGTGGAAGGTTGCCACGTTTGTGGTATGGGTCTTAGTCACATACTTGGCTGCATGGATTTCATCATTCATAACGACCAGGATTCCTTTGTCAGCGGCCTTGTCGTCGCTAGCAACACGTAGGGCTGAGAGATAGTTATAGACTCCGTCGCTTCCTAGTTCGTTCGACGAACGCATGGCACCAGTTAGGACGATTGGAATCTCAGGGACGGCCATGGTGT
The DNA here is from genome assembly GCF_001073005.1 of Streptococcus sp. 449_SSPC. NCBI lineage: Bacteria > Bacillati > Bacillota > Bacilli > Lactobacillales > Streptococcaceae > Streptococcus > Streptococcus sp. 449_SSPC. The sequence goes on along the minus strand of NZ_JVGR01000022.1, from coordinate 147,686 downwards.
CTAGGAAGTAGGCTGTCTCTTCCAGAGTATCTGTTCCGTGGGTGATGACCACACCATCATATTGCCCAGCTGTTTCCTTGATTTTTTTGTAAATATCCAGCATGTGGTAGGGTGTGATATGTGGGCTAGGGATATTAAGAAAATCGAGAACGGTTAGTTCTAAATTGTCTAAATCAAGCCCCACATGGTTCATGGGATTATCAGCGTTTTGACTGACCTTGCCATCATTATCCGCTGACATGGAAATTGTTCCTCCAGTGTGAAGGACTAGGATTTTTTTTGTCATTTATATTACTCACTATCATATTTATGTTATAATTTATTTTAGCATAAAATGTTAGAAGGAGGGGAGCTCTGTGGCGATTAAAGCAGTCTTTTTTGATATTGATGGGACTTTTTTAAATGACCGAAAGCGCGTATCGAGTTCAACCAAAAAAGCCATCAGTCAAATGAAGGATGATGGTATCTTGGTTGGTTTGGCAACTGGTCGTGGTCCAGGATTTGTTCAGCCTTTCATGGACAATCTGGGTCTGGATTTTGCAGTGACTTATAATGGTCAGTATATCTTGACCCACGATAAGGTTCTCTATCAAAACCAGCTCCCTAAATCAACTATCTACAACTTGATCCGCTATGCTACCAAGCACCGTAGAGAGATTTCTCTGGGGACTAGCACAGGACTGGTTGGTTCCAATATCATCAGTATGGGGACTAGCAAGTTTGGGCAAATGGTAAGCCGTATTGTACCAAAGTCTTGGGCTAAGATGGTGGAACGTAGTTTCAAATCCTTAATTCGTCGTTTCAAGCCACAAAGCATGGAGACCCTCAAAACAATCATGCGCGAGCCAGTTTATCAGGTGGTTATGGTAGCGACAGTGGGTGAAACCCAGGCTATCGAGGAAAAATTTCCACACGTGAAGATTACACGTTCGAGCCCTTATTCAGCTGATATCATTTCAGCTGGACAGTCTAAACTTAAAGGAATTGCCCATCTAGGTGAGGTTTTTGGTTTCGAACTCAGCGAGGTTATGGCCTTCGGAGATTCGGAAAATGACCTAGAAATGCTATCTGGTGTTGGTATTGGTGTTGCCATGGGAAATGGTGAGGATGAACTGAAAGATCAGGCTACCCATGTCACTGATACTAATAACCAGAATGGGATTGCCAAAGCCTTGTCACACTATGGTTTGATTCACTTTGAAACAGAGAATTCATTTACCAGTGATGATGACAACTTCAACAAGGTTAAGGATTTCCACCATTTGATGGATGGCTCAACTACCGATATGCCTCGTGTTTACGGTATTGAGGAAGCTAGTCACCGTTCGGACTTCAAGTTGGAAGAAATTGTCGAATTCCTCTATGCTTCATCAGGTGGGGACAAGCGTGTCTTTGGTCAGGCTGTTCTGGATTTGCATGCTGCTCTTGACAAGGCAGCACTCAAAGTTAGTTCTAAAGAGCACTCAGAATCAACTATGGTTGGTCAGGTGGATGCTTTGACTGATTTGCTTTATTTGACCTATGGTTCATTTGTCCTTATGGGTGTGGATCCTAAGCCTTTCTTTGATACGGTTCATGAGGCTAATATGGGTAAAATTTTCCCAGATGGCAAAGCTCACTTTGATCCTGTGTCTCACAAAATTCTTAAACCAAGTGATTGGGAAGCGCGATTTGCACCAGAACCACACATTAAACGTGAGCTAGATCGTCAGATTCAAAAATCTCTACAAAGAAGTAAATAAGAAGTTATAAAGGTTTGGACAGTTTGCTCCGAACCTTTTTCTAATAAAAATGACATTTATTAATGGCTTTATTTGTGATAGAATAAATTCATTCTATGTATTTTTAAGGAGATTATTATGACTAAAGCAGATTGGTTAGATTTTTTTGAAGCTATCAATGGTCGTTCAGCGACTGAAGAAGAAATTGCAGCAGCACTTGCAGCTGGTGAGTTCCAAGATGACGCCCCAGCAGTAGAAAATGCTCCAGTACAAGAAGCGCCAGCGCAACCAGCTTTCGCTAGTGCCCAAGAAACACCAGCACAAGAGGCGCAGCCACAGCCAACTTTCGCTGGTGCACAAGAGGCGCAACAACAACCGACTTTCGCTGGTGCACAAGAGGCGCAACAACAACCGACTTTCGCTGGTGCACAAGAAGCACAATCGCAAACTCCTTTTGCAAATGCTCAGGCTGCTCAAGCACAACCAAGCTTTGCAGGGGCTCAAACTGCTCCAGTACAAGGAGTGCCAAATCAAGCAGCGCAACCACAAGCTGGTTTTGTGAATGCTCAAGCTGGTCATCAAACAGCTTTTGCTAACGGTCAACCGCTTCAACCAGGTCAAAATGTTCAATTTATCAATGGCCAAGCCGTAGTTGTTCCAGCGCAACCATCAGCATTTGCGACAACTTTCAAAAACTACTGGACATGGTTGCTTAATGCATGGCGTCGTCCAGCTGATATGACAGACTATGGTAAGCACAATGGTTGGCTTAATTATATCTTCTTGTCACTCTTCACTGGACTTGCCTTCTTTGCAATTTTGAGCGCTGTGGCACGTAAATTTATTAGCCCAGTTGTATCAACAACAAATGCATTGTCTAGTATGTTTGGTTCTTATGGAACAGATAGTTACTCATCTTCAATTTCAAGTCATACATCTAGCATTGGTTTTGGAGCCTTCTTCGCAAGTATCCTAGCTGCCTTCCTCTTTATCTTTGCTTTTATCTTGGCAGGATTTGTGACACGTAAGGCCATCTTCCGTGACCCTGAGACTACTTTCTTGAATAGCTTTGATCGTTTTGGTCGTTTGACGTCATTAGCCTTGCCAATCTTGCTTGTAACAATCTTGTTGGGAGCTATTGGACTTGTTGCCTTCCCAGGATTCTTGTTCTATGTTGTTTACTTCTTATTTGCAATTGCTAATCTATTTACAATTGTTCCTGTAACAACAGCGTGGAAGGCTGATAAGTTCTATCAAATGATTTTGGCAGCACTTTTGAATGGTGTGATTTTGTCAATCTTGTTTGCAATCGTATTTGCTATCATGTCATCATTTACAGTAGGTCTTCTATTCTAAGTAAACCTCTAACGATTTTTGAAAAAGCAAGTTTATAGGAGTCTTTATGGCAACAAAAGAAAAGTGGATTGATTTATTTGAAAAGGCAGTTGGTCGTCCGCCCCATGCTTTGGAGATTGAAGAAGGCCAGAAAGCAGACTTTGACTTAAAGGCTATAAAAGGCATTGCGGCAATGGGCTTGGACCAAGAGACCACTCCTTCTGAACCAACAGAAGAAGTTGATGAGTATGACGTTGCCGAGGAAGTGTTTGAAGATTTACCGCTTGGTGATGAAGAGGAAACGACTCCTTTAGAAACTGAGGAGCTTTCACCAGTATCTCAAGCAGATCAAGGTCAAACTGAAGAGAATTCAGAGGCCGCTTCTAAAGAAGCACAAGCTATCTGGATGAAGGCTTTTAAAACCTATGTTGGACGTCAGCCTCTTCCTGAGGAATTCCTACTTGGTAAGTCTTCAGGTTATGATGTATCAACCATCCATCAGTTTATCTCAGATGGTAAGGCTGCGAAACCAGCCAAGCCAGCTATGGCTAAAGGGAAGAAAATCCTGATTATTGCTGGTGTTGTTGCAGCAGTCTTAGCACTTGCTGGTTACGGCTTTGGTTCTTACTACTACTCACGTGGTCAAGTAGCAGAACGTTATGAAGCAGCAGCCAAGAAGAGCTTTAAAGATAGCTTGGAGTACCAAGTATGGTCTGATACTAAAAAAGAGATTAAAACATCCGAAGTCAAGTACACAGACACTAAAAGTACACAAGCCTATAGCAAGAGCCAACTCATGTCTGGCGAACGTATGCAAAAGGTTGGACGTCAGTTCCTTATTTTTCCTAAGTGGCGAATCGTGGTAGATCCTGGAACGGTTGATTTGACCGTTAATACAGCTGATTTGAATGTGACTATTAACGGGGTTTCTTACGCAACTACAGATGGCAATAACTACACGGCTAAATTGAATCATCTCTATCCAGGTACTTACAATTTTGTGGCTTCTGGTAAGGTCAATGATCAAGATATCACTGTCTCATCTGAGGAAAATGTGACCTCTAAAACAGAAGTCAATCTTTCTGTAGAGTATCTCAGCTTTACTGTTAAGTCTAATCTTAAGGATGGAGACCTCTACGTGGGTGGTACTAAGATTGGAACCCTTAACTCAGGGAAACTAGATGTTAACAAGGTAGCAGTAGCTGGATCATCAGCCGTTTATGTCAAGAAGAATTTCGAAGATGGTAGCTCTATCAAGACAGAGACATTGTCTATTAAGAAAATCTCTGAAGGTCAAACGGTTACTCTAGATGCTGATGGTGTTCTTGATCGTGATACGGCAGATCGTCTCTTGACTGCTGCCTACGGTAAATTTGGTAGCTACGCTTCTAATCACAACACGACACCAGATGGTGTATCCGACATATTCCTTAATGGTACTGATGACACCATGTACAAGGATGTAACGGCTGATATTGATAGAAATACTACGGGTGCTAAAAACCGTGCTGCTGATAGTATTTCTTTCTCAGACGTTGACGTCACAGAAGTCGTTCAGACTGGTGAGAAGACCTTCAAGGTGACCTTCACAGCAGTTTATGATTTCTATTATGGTTATGATTCGAAATTCAAGTCATCAGGAGATATCAAGGATAAAATCTCTTGGTCATGTAATGTGGAATATGTTGGTGACGATAGCGACTCTAGCAGTAGTGGTTCTAACTATAGCGACTACCGTATCAATGGTAAGGCTGGTGAATCACAAAAAGTGAGTCGTGAAGATACTGTGAAGTAGTAGTTGCTTGCTCAGTTAGTTAGCATTGAACAGATTACAAATAGGAGGCTAGACCTCCACACTAAAAATGAGAGCCTGGTAATTGCCAGGTTCTTTTGTTTGTCTGTTTTTACCTCTTAGGGGCTAAACCGTGCCACTTACCCAAAAGGCCTTGTTTTGTGTAAAGCAGTTGTTATAATGGAAGCATCAAAAGGACAGGAAAGGAGTCTTATGAAAGTTAGAATCGAATTAGACCCATCCATGGATGAGCCTGAAATCTTGATTCGAGCGCCTCGGTTAACACAGGAATTAGCCCAGCTCCAAGAGTCTATTCTAAAGCAAAAGTTAGTTCCGTTAGCCTTTTACAAGGATCGCAGTGAATATTTTCTGGATTTGGCAGATATTCTCTTTTTTGAAACAGACGGGGAGAAAATTTATGGTCATACTAAGGATGAGGCCTATGAGGTGAAGCAAAAGCTCTACGAATTGGAAGAGTTGCTTCCGATTGCCTTTTGTCGGATTTCCAAATCGACGATTGTTAATGCTAAGCAGATTTATTCTTTGGAGAAGTCTTTTTCAGGGACCAGTACGGTGAATTTCTATCAGACCCACAAGCAGGTCCATGTATCAAGACGCTATTATCAAGTTTTAAAAGAACGACTAAACGAAATGAGGTAAGATAATGAGAAAGAAATTAATTGGGGTCCTCTTGATCCTTTTGGCAGCTTTGGTAATTGTACAGGACTACTTTATAAAATGGGAAATTAGTATTTGGATGTTGGCCTGGGTGGTCTTACTGGCTATCTTATCCCTTTCTAGTCTTTTGAAGCGACATTTTGGTCTTGGTTTCGCCTATGGTATTGTGGCTCTTTTCTCACTCAATGGACAGTTCCATTTTCTTCCAGTATCTAATTCAGTCCTTATTTTTTCTTCTATTCTTGCAGTTATTGGCTTGAACATTCTCTTCAATTCTTCTAGTAAAACAAAGAATCGTTTTGGATTGGGTGCAACTGGTTCAGACGCTAATAATGGAGGAAATGATATTGATGTCACTTTTTCAGCGGTGACCAAGTATCTCAATGACCAGCAATTTACGCATGGGAGTGCAGATGTTAGTTTAGGACAGGCTTCCGTCTATTTTGATAATTGCCGTATTGAGGGGCCATCTGCCCAGTTTGATGTGGACGTTTCTCTTGGAAGTCTTAGCCTCTATGTGCCCAGTGATTGGCGAGTACATGTGAATGTGGATAATTCGCTTTCAGCTGTACAGCATGAGGAAAATCCTAGCAACTTGACTAGCAAGGACCTTTATATCAAAGGAGATGTTTCCTTGGGTAATTTAGAAATTATTTATGTTGGTGAGAGTTCAATTGATTAAGTTAGGAGAGAATTTGCTATAAGTATGACAATTTAGGGGGGCAATAGCTCTGGGATTCCTAAGTTCATCAAGTCTTTCAAATCAACTAATAACTAATACTCAAGGGAGTGGGACAGGGAACAATTTTTAAAAAGTTGTTCGGTCTCACTCCCTTTTTTCCTATTTTATAGTCTCTTTATTTGTGATAATATAGTATAGTGAAAAAAACTAGACTGGAATAACTTTACTCTTTTGGAGTTTTATGTGACAGCGATGCATGGAGACAATCTAAGCGGATACCCGCTAGGAGTGATAGTCAAGTAAACTCAAAATGAGGCTAGAAGGGAAATTGTTATGAGAAAAAAAGCGATTGGTATTGATTTAGGAACAACGAATTCCGTTATGGCTGTTGTTCGTGAAGATGTGCCAGAGATTATTCCGATGGGAACGAATGACGATCAGGTCCTACGTTCAGCGGTTTATTTCTCAAATATTAGTGGCCAAAACCATGTGTCTTTTGGTAAGGAAGCCATTGAACGTGGGACAGAAATCGGAAGTACAGAAAACTTTAAATTTGATTTTAAACGTGATATTGGGCGTCCAATTGCTAGTGATACACCAGACCACACACGTGTCAATTCTATTATTCTTTCTGCCTTGGTTTTGAACGAATTTCGTAAACGCGCTTATGTAGTTGGTCAGGAGATGGGTCAAGCAGATGGTATCAAGGATGCTGTTATCACAGTGCCTGCCTACTTTACATCAGATCAACGTGCGGCAACTAAGAATGCTGGTCGTATTGCAGGATTTAATGTCTTGCGTATTATCAATGAGCCTACAGCTGCGGCCATTGCCTATGCCCACACTAAAAATGCTCAAGGAAATGTCTTGGTCTTCGACCTTGGTGGAGGAACTTTTGACGTTACCATCATGCGCGTGGCTGATCATGCCTATGATATTTTGGCAACTGACGGGAATTCACGCCTTGGTGGGATTGACTTTGATAAGCGCCTTGTGGGCTACATCATGCAGGAGTTGGAAAAACAAGGGGTCAATATGACTAACCTTTCCGAGAAGGAAAAAATTCAACTTCAATATAAGGCTGAGCAGATTAAGACTAGTCTATCTGTGAATGACCAAGCTCTCTATGAGCACTATGTCAATGGTCAAGGTTACGGTGTCTTGATTACTCAAGCGATTTTCAATGAAATTACCTTGGACCTTCTCAAAGATACTGAAATCAAGGTGCAGTCTACCCTTCAAGCATCTGGTTTGAAATGGGAAGAGATTGACCATATTCTCCTTGTAGGTGGGTCAACACGTATGCCAATGATTCGTCAAATGATTCGCCTGATGAGTGGTTTGGAACCTAAGTTTGACCTTAATCCAGACACTATCGTGGCACAAGGGGCATCTATTTTGGCTGACCTTATCGTCAATAATGAGGTTAGCTTCTCTGAACACCAGGATGGTAAGACAACTGAGACAGATAGAGTAGTTGTTAAGGATGTGACCTCTCAGGGAATCGGTCTGCTCTTCAAGAAAAATCCAAATAAGAACTACAGCTTTGTGGGTGACTACTATAATAGTGTCGTGGTTCCACGTAACTCGGTCTTGCCTTTGGCTGTTACCAAGGATCTCTTTGCGGTCGTGGATGGACAGAGTAAGTTTAAACTTCGTATCACAGAAGGAAATTATGAAAATCCATTTGCTGTGAAGATTTTAGGACAAGTGGAAGGGCAAGTGCCACAACCTCGTCAGAAAGGCGAGCTCTTGGCGCAAGTCACCTATGCCTTTGACTCAGAACAAATTGTTACCGTGACAGTATCGGATCCTCGAAGCAATACTGTTGTGGCACGCTTTTCAGTCAATGCACAAGTCAACCAAACCCAAGAAGTGGTTAAGGAAGATTTGTCAGAACTTCAAGCTATTTTTGCTAAATTCATCTCATGATAGACTACTACAAAGCAATTGATACAGAGACAGGACAGGAAGTGCCCTATTTAAGAGAGGTCAGTAACCGTATCTCTCCAGAGATGTCGGCTCAAGATTGTTTCGTGTCCCTTTCCTTTTTACGTGAGGAGCTGGAGGAGCTCTGGACAAATGGTACCTTGGATAAAGAAGGTGAGCGTTTACGCAGTGAACTCTACACGATTCGCTCAATCTTTTTCTCAGACCATGAGAAGTTACAATATGACCGAAAACTCAGACAGGCTCAGAGAAAGGCCTTGGAAGTTGAGAAGGGGACGGCCACTGATACTAGCAATGTATCAGGTAAAAAGGAAATCCCTTTTGAACCTGTTGCGGTGACTCAGACCAAAGAGTCACCTCTTAAAAATTACCTCTTTGCCGCCTTCGCCTTTGTGATTTTACTAAGCTTGATTCTCTTCTTCAATATCAATGTCATCGTTCTTATTATCGGAGCCATTCTAATTGTGGCTTTGATGTTACTTATGTCTTAGGAGATATTAATGGAAACCAATCAATTAACATTTGAACATATCTGTTTCAAATATAAGGGAAATGATAACCAGCTCTTTACAGATTTGGATGTTACTATGGAGACTGGTCAAGTTGTCGGTATCTTGGGTGCCTCTGGTTCAGGGAAAACAACTTTAACAGAGATTCTCCTAGGCCAGCTTAAACCGACTTGCCAACAATTTCGTATTTTAGAAAATGGTAAACCTGTGACTGCTGGTTCACGCTCTTGGTCCTATGTGCCCCAACAAAATCTCCTACGTGAGTACCTCAAGGTATCTGAGACCTTTGATTTTTATGCGGACCACCATCTGAAAGGGAGCGGTAAGCTGACTAAAAAGCATCGCATTGCAGGCATCATGGATGATTTAGGGTTGACGGAATTTGCCAATAAGAAGATCTCAGAGCTTTCTGGTGGGCAAAAACGTCGTGTCTCTATTGGTATCGAGCTTCTTAGCCCTAGTCCCTACTTTATTCTTGATGAACCGTCTTCAGGTTTGGATGCCCTTAGTGATCGTAATCTCTTACGTACCTTGAAAATCTTGGCTAAATCAGCTAACAAGTCTATTGTGGTTATTACTCACAATACAGAAAACTTGGCTATTTTTGACAAGATCATCTTCTTGTCTAAGGGACGTCCGACATTTGCAGGAACCTATGAAGAGTTGCTTTTGGAATACAAGACTAGCGATCCTTATATGATTCGTAAATATATGGATATGAATATCGCAGATGTCTACCAAGAGCTCAATGCTTCAACACGTATTTACAAGATTTAGGGAGATTTATGAACGCAGCATTACGATTAAGTTGGTATAAATTTAAACACCACTACATGGATTTTGTGAAGGTTCTTCTGGGCATTGTCGCTTTTGAAGGCTTAATTCTCTATATCCAAGACAAGGGATTTTTGAAAGATTTCGAAACAACTCGAATGACCCTCTTTCTCTTGCTTTTCTCAACCAGTCTCTTGATTGTGGTTCAAAACAGCATTTATATTTCTAAGGAACGCTCGGTCCTCAACCGCGACTTTTTCTCAGGTTTGAGTCGTTCGGCCTTTGCCTTGGCTAGTATGGGGATTCACGCCTTCTTTGCCGTTTTGGAAACCATTGTCTTTATTCTATCTTACTCTGTCTTTAGTAAGTTCTTTGACAAGGAATTTCCAGACGCTGGTCATATTTTGGGTTCCTACCGTTGGGAAGTTGGGATTACAGTACTCCTGGTTTTCTTGGCGTCGCATTTTATTGCCCTCTTTATCTCAGCCTTGGTTGGCAAATCTGAGATTACCTCTGTTATCCTAGCAGTCGTTGTGGGTATCATGCAATTTTCATTGTCGGGAACTATCCTGTCTTTGCCCAAAGCCATTGATTGGGTACAAAAGTTTATCTATCTTGGTTATGGCCACAAGCTTTTTGGGATTTCTAGTGACTTGTCAGACTTGCCATCTAGCTTGGCTAAGTACCGTGTTCCTGTCCCTAAGAGCCAGTTGGAGGCCTTTCAAGGGTCTACAGGCGAATTCTGGGGACAATGGTGGGCCTTGGTGCTTCATTGCCTCGTTTATGCCCTACTCTTTTTTGTCACACTTCAGAAGAAGGAGAAATAAATGCAACAATATGATGAATGGCTGATTGACTTCCAAGTGCAGCATGGTCGCAAGCCAAGTGATAAGGAAGTCGCAGAAGCTGCTAAGACTGGTTTTGCTCTTTCTAGTGGCTTGAGCAGACAGAAAAATTCTAAATTCAGACAAGTTTTGTCTAAGGTTGGTTTGGGTGATCTCAAGTTTAGCTGGTTTTTAGTTTTGGAAATTTTGCTCTTGATTTGTATTGCTCTCTTTGGCTATGTTGTTGGCTATCTATTTATCTAGGAGGACCTCATGAAACAGTTTAAACATAAAAAGTTTATCGGTTTAGCCTTGATTGTCTTTTTGGTCTTCATGGTACTTGGAAAATACACTCAGAGCACGGCTTTTACATCGTCTTCAAGAGTTTATGCCACAACCGTTGTCGATAAGAATACCGGGAACAAGGTGCGTTTTGAAGTTCGTAAGATCAAGGGAGACAAATACGAAGTTAAAAATACGGAGACCGGGGATACTTATCAGGCTAATGCCCAATCCGGCGAAGACCGTTCTTTGAGCTTTAAGTTGCCTGGAACTAACGGTAGCTCAGACGGTACTATCCGTATCACACCAAGTATGGTACCTGGAGGAGATGCGAAGGTTGAAATGACTGAATCAGACACCTATACTCAGGTTGAGGGAGGTTCTGAAGTCGTTGAGTCTAGCGAGGCTTCGTCTAGTTCTTCAAGTAGCCAAGTTAAAAGCATTATTAAGGATATTTTGGAATCAAGTAGTTCATCCTCAGGTAGTGATGCAAGCTCAGAATCGTCTTCTAACGATCCAAATAAGCCAAATGCAGATATCAAGACTAAGACTGATGTCAATGGTGATAAGGAAACCACTTATATTGCAGACTATTCGACTGAGGACATTAAGTCTATCACAGAAGCCTTTGGGAAATGGCTCTATCAGTCTGATTATGCCAAGGATGCTGTTTTAGTTCAAAGTAGCTTTGACAGCATCACCAAGGTCAATGATGGTAGTCCAACCTTCCTTTCATTTAAGGCACCTAAGGAAAAAGGTAGCAGCCAAACGATTACCGTCCTTGCAAATCTCATCAATGCGGATGGCTATGAACATATTACTGGTGTTCCTAGTGGTATCATCAATGGCAAGGAAGTCTCAAACTATGATTTCAAGGATTATAAAAACACGGTTGATTCCTTTGCTTTAGGGATTAATGACAATAGTGGTAAGACCGCAGACTATAGTCCCACATCATCCTTCCGTCTTTATACCTTGAAGGATAAGAAACATGCTATGTATGAAGACGATGCTGCTGAACAAAAAGCCCTCTTTAAGGACTTTTCAGCTGATGACAAAACTGGTGGCAATTATAATGGCTACAACAAGCTCTATAAGGATTTGGTTGACCAAGATAAGGATTCTTACCAAATCGTTCTAGGCTCCAACGGTACCGTTTATTATGTGACGAACTACTGGAAGGGTAATTACGATAAGAAGGCTGTTCAGACCTATAAGGTAGCACCAGATGACATGCAAGAGGCTTACCAAGAGTTGCTCAAGCATTACTCTAGTGCTGGCACATCTGAAAGCTCAGAATCTTCAAGTTCTTCACAAACATCGGAGTCATCATCAAGCTCATCAGAGGCTAAGACAGAATCAAAAACGGAAACCAAGACCGAACAAACAGGTATGGATGTTAATGCTATCAAGGATAATAACTTCCAAAGCCTCGAAGGGACTTGGAAGAATGGGAATGGCTTAAGTCTGAATTTTTCTAAGGACAATTTAACAGCTCCTGAGAATTATGTTGTTGAAAATACAAATGGAAAACTTGAGAATGGCTATCTCACATCAAGTTTAAGGATGGGAATTACCGGAGCAGGTATTCTCTTTATTCCTAAGGGAGTCACACTTCCGACAGTGCAGGGATTTGTGGACGGTTCGGATAATACTAAAGATCGTATTTTGATTACTCAGTCAGCATCACCACAATCTGACGCCAAACAATTCTACTACAAGGCTGACTAGACTTTAGGCTTAAAAATAAGTCTTGGAATTTCTCAGAAGGTCGCAGAGGTCCCTAGTCACCTAAAGAAAGTTTCTAAAAGAATATGTTTTTAATGAAAAAGTTGAGATAAAATTGTCTCAACTTTTTATGTTACATTTGTAACTTTAATTTAATAGTAAGTCTATCTTCTATAAATAAATGGATTCTTAGAGGTATTATAGACCTTAATAGAAAATTAATTATTGTGAAAACTTACAAAAAGCTATATAATGAGTAGTGTTGTAAAAAGGGCTTCCTAGGGGATTTTTGAGGAAGTTTCTTAAATCAGATTAAAGGGAGAGGGGGAAAAGAATGACTTCTATTATTGAATCACTACTTGCTGTTTTTAAAGATTTTCATTGGCTAGTATCTATAGACATGCTCTTGGTTTTCTTTGTCAATTATCTGATGTTTCATGCAGCTGGTAGGGTCAAGATTTCTTGGTGGCTACTTTTATTAGGTGGCCTTTTATCAGTTGTTTTGACTCCCCTTCTTCCTATGGGATTCAAATTTTTACTTAATCCTCTCATTTTATTTTGTTTTAGTTATTACAAACGTCCAGACTTGCCATGGATAGAGCCGGTATTTAATAGTTTTTATGCCTGGGGGACAACCAATATCATTATACGAGGCTTGTCATTAATCGTCTTTCCTTTACTTTTGGGAGACGACTTGATGAGCCGTATTCCAGAATCTTTAACGGAGTTTATATGTGTGGTAGTTACCTATCCTCTATACCTCTTGGTTCACCGTTTTATTGGTTATGAATATTTGCAGGTCGAGGAAAAGGAGCGCTTACGCATTCACTTCACCCCTATTGTTATTGGGGTTAGTTTTGCCTTTCTTTCATACGGGCTTCTAAATGATTTCATGCCTTACTTTGCTAGCATCTGGCCTGTGGAAGTGGTTAACAATTATGCCAAGTTAATCCTTCTATTAGCAACAGGAGCCTTCTTCATCGTTGTTTCCTATGCCAACCAGTGGATTAAGGATGAACTTTTTCTGGAGTTGAAAGAGGAGCAGGAGCGTCATTTCCAGAGCTTACAGGAATCTAGTAGGCATATCCTCCATCTTTATCAGGAGCTATACCGTGATGGAGTGCCTAAGGTGGTCGTACCTAAGAAGGCTAATACCGTTCTGGCTACTAGTCAAGAGGGAGACACTCAGAACCTATCTGATGAAGAGGTTCCCTTCAGCAAGGTTATGCCAGATATTTCTAACCTGCTTTCTCAATTGTTACGTTCCGTCATTGAGAGTAAGTATATGGAGTTTCATGCTGTTGGCGTTGATTTTATCATGGAGGTTCCAGACCCTATATCCCCAGTTCATATCGATGTGGTGGATTTATCAGCTGTTCTAACGACCTTCTTGGACAATGCCTTGTTGAGAGCTCATGGTCAAGAAAATAGTTTAGTTCGTATGTCTTATTACCAAAGAGGTGAGGTCCAGGTCCTCTCTGTAGAGACAACCCTTTCGCAAGATAGTACCGAGGCGCCCCACGAGACGTATGAGAGTCACTTATCAATCAATGAGCAGCTCGAAGATATTATGGAGCGTTACCCTCAGTCTAAACTTAGCTTTAAGAATGATAAGTTCATCTATAGACAGCAATTTGAATACTAAAGACTTGTAAAAAAAATATAGAAAGGAGATTCGATGTTTGAATCGTTTTTGGGAATAAATTTTTTAAATCTCTATGATACAGATGCCTTTCTAGCCATTCAGCTTATTTTAACGCTGACGATAAATTGTGCCATTTTCAAACGAATGACAGACATTCGTATCTCCTGGACGGTCTTCTTGACCTTAGCCCTGTTAGATGTAGTCATTCAGTATAATATTACTAACATGATTATGGTTTTTGATGTCTTTATCCTAATGATTTTGGCCTTTCTTGCTAAAGGGAAGACCTGGTCGGTGACCCAGTATGCTTTTCATACTTTGTTTCCAGTGGTGACGTCAGATTTACTTTATCGTTTATTGGGACTCTTCTTTATTCCCCTTCTCTTGAATCTCCCTGTCGCTGAGGTAGGGTCAAATGCTCTTTTCTATCTCTTATCTTACGGTTTGATTTTGCCACTTTATTTTGTATTTGACCGTTTCTTGGGCTTGGATTTGAAGCGTTGGAAGGTCTATAGCGATGACTCTTTCCAGAACCTCCAGATTTCTAGAAGAGTTGCTATAGCAATGGCCATTTATTTATTGGGAATCTATCTCAGTGTGAATTTAGACAGTTGGTTCCCCGGCTATTCTTCAGAGGTAGAATTGAGATTTCGGATGCTCTGGGTTCTCTTGTCTGCAGTGGCTTTCATTTTCCTAATTGCCCATCTTAATCAACTGTCTCGGCAGTATTTGGAAGAGAGTTTGGCCATGGAGGAAAAGAGGCATTTGAATAGTTTGACCAAGGCCAACCAAAAGATTGATCTTCTCTACAATGAGTTGTTACAATACAGACAGTCTTATCAGACGGTTGTGGAACAATTTTCAGAGGAAGTACGTGACCAGGAAGAGGCTCTTGCTGAACAGGTGTACCAGAATGTCCTTAGAGAGAGTGCCAAGGAGTTTGAACGTTTCCGTGTCGTTGATAATCCTAAGCTAGAAAATATTCAGTCCTTACCCTTACGTAGTCTTCTTTCGGCTCGTATGATGGAGGCTAAACGTAGTAATATTCCAGTGACTTGTGATATTCCTGAGGAGATTTCAGGGTTTACCATGAACGTGGTTGACTTGACCTTGCTGGTGTCTATTTTCTTTAGTAATGCGATTGATGAGAGTAAGCAGGTACCTGCCAGTCAAATCAATTTTAGTTTTCATCGACATGATAAGGATGGAAGTTACCATTTCGTTATGGAAAATAGGACGCGAGAAGAAAAAGTTGACCTTGATGCCATTATGCAGGAAGAAAACCAGAAGAAGACCTCAGGTCTTAACCTCCACTCGGCCAAGGATATTCTTAGGAAGTATAGTGATGCCAATCTGATTACAAGTAGTGGTGATTACCTCTTCAAACAGGAATTGATTTTTAAATAAAGATGTAGAGCTAAATCAGAGGATTTGGCTCTTTTTTTACTTACAGGTCCATAAAGGAGGGCTCTTTGCTGTGGTGCTTGTGCTTATGTGAGGAACTTAGGACATTGGAGGAGATAGGGGCGAGGGAAGAGTCTGATTGTTGCTTCATTCTGTGTTATAATAGCAAGGATTAGTGGTTGTTAGCGCTAAGTGAATGGCAATTCTTGCTTACCCTAACGACTGGTGTAGAGACAAGAAAGGGACGTCTTATGAAATTACTTTATACGGATATGTCTCAGGATTTAACAGAAATTCTGACGGAGCAGGCAACCAGCTATGCTCAAAAAGGGAAAAGGGTCTTTTATATTGCCCCTAATGCTCTGTCATTTGAGAAGGAGCGTAAGGTCTTGGAATACCTGCCTCAGTCAGCATCCTTTGAGATTACGGTGACTCGTTTTACTCAGATGGCGAGATACTTTATTCTCAATACGAGCAACCCTAAAACGCAGCTGGATGATACTGGTCTGGCCATGATTTTTTATAAGGTGTTGTCGCATATGGGCGATGATGAGCTCAAGGTTTATGGCCGTTTGCGCAAGGATAGTAACTTTATTAATCAATTGGTAGACCTTTACAAAGAGTTGCAACAGGCTAATATGACGGTTCTGGATTTGCAGCATTTGGATCAGGTTGAGAAACAAGAGGATTTGCTCAGGATTTTCAGTGCAGCTCAGGACCTCTTGTTGGCAGGAGATTTTGACAATCAATCAAAACTTAGTGCCTTCTTCAAGGAAATTACCTCAGGCCATCTGGATAAGGCACTGGGTAACACGGTTTTGGTCATTGATGGCTTTACGCGTTTTTCTGCCGAGGAGGAGGCTCTGGTTGCCCTCTTGAATGATAAGTGTCATCAAATTGTCATTGGGACTTATGCCAGTCAAAAAGCTTATAGGGCTAACTTTGTTTATGGCAATGTTTATCAGGCCTCAGTGGATTTTTTGAGAACTTTGGCTCAGACCTATAAGGTGACACCCGACTACGTGACGACAGACAAAGAGGGCAATCCTTCTTTTGCTCGCATTAGCCGTCTTTTGGAGAGCCGTCATGATTTTAGTACGGTAGACGAGCAGTTGACCAATCAAGACAAGCAAGCATTGCAGGTCTGGGAAGTGGTCAACCAAAAGGAAGAGGTAGCTCAGGTTGCCAAGAGTATTCGTCAGTTGCTGGCAGATGGTAAGCGCTATAAGGATATTCTGGTCTTACTTGGTGATGAGGAGAGTTATAAGCTTCAGGTGGGGCAGATTTTCCGAAAATTTGATATTCCCTATTATTTCGGTAAGGAAGAAACCATGTCTAGCCATCCTTTGGTGCAATTTGTGGATTCGCTGGAACGTATCAAACGCTATAATTATCGTGCCGAGGATTTGCTTAATCTCGTAAAATCCGGTCTCTATGGTGGTTTTGCTCAAGAGGACTTAGATCTTTTTGAGTATTATGTCAATTTTGCAGACATCAAGGGGCGTCACAAGTTCTTATCTGATTTTACGGCCAATAGTCGTGATAAGTATGATTTAGACCAGCTCAATACCTTGCGGTCACAGTTGGTAGAGCCCTTGGACAAGTTGCTTAATAGTCGCAAACAAAAGGGTTCTAGTCTACTCAAGAAACTTGTGGTCTTTTTAGAGGCTGTGCAAGTGCCAAGCCAAATGGCTAGTTTGACTGCCAAGGCCAGTGAGGCCGAAAAAGAACAGAACGAACAGGTCTGGAAGGCTTTCACACAACTCTTGGAGCAGGTTGAGACTATTTTTGGGGAAGAAACTCTGTCAGTGGACGACTTTTTGTCCATTTTGCGTTCGGGAATGTTGGCCTGTGATTACCGTACGGTCCCAGCCACTGTCGATGTGGTTAATGTGAAGAAATACGATTTGATTCAACCCCATTCTGCTCCTTATGTTTTTGCCTTGGGGATGACCCAGTCACATTTTCCTAAGGTAGGGCAAAATAAGAGTCTCCTGTCTGACGAGGAACGGAGTCGTATCAATGAGGCGACGGATGAAGACAGGAGTTTGGATATTGTTACGCAGAGCAATAGTCAGCGGGGGCATTTTGTGGCTATGTCACTTTTTAATGCGGCTAGTGAACAATTGGTGCTTAGTCAGCCACAAATTCTCAATGAGACTCAAGATGACATGTCGGTTTATTTGAAAGAGCTGCTTGACCTTGGTCTTTCTTTGGTTGAAAAGGGACGTAATCGTTTCGAGGCCAAGGGTGACCAGATTGGGAACTACAAGGACCTTCTATCAACTGTCATTGCCCTTAACAGTAGCCATTTAGATGCTGATTTGGATAAGGAAACGCAGACTTTCTGGTCAGTTGCTGTGCGTTATCTCCGTAAGCGACTTGATAAGGACCAAGTCTTGATTCCAAATGTGATTGACGATGTGACGACAACCAAGGTTGATGATCAGGTCATGCAGCTGGTCTTTCCAGGGGAAGAACCACTGAAATTATCAGCCTCGGCTCTGACGACCTTCTATAACAACCAATATCTTTATTTCTTGCGTTATGTTTTGGGGCTTGAAGAGTTGGAGTCCATCCATCCAGATGCTCGACACCACGGGACTTACTTGCACCGTGTCTTTGAGCGTGTTATGGGGGATTCTTCGTCAGAAAACTTCGATGATAAATTGGAAAAGGCTATTGCTCAGACCAATCAGGAACAGCCCTTTGAACTTCTCTATACAGAGGATCAAGAGAGTCGCTTGTCTCGTCAGATTTTAGAAGATATCGCCCGTTCAACTGCCAGTGTTTTGCGTGACAATGCGGCTGTTAAGGTTGAGCGTGAGGAAGCCAAGTTTGATTTGCTCTTAGCAAATAGCATCAAGATTACAGGGATTATTGACCGTGTGGACCGTTTAACGGATGGGGCTCTGGGTGTCGTTGACTACAAGTCAGGTAAAAATGTCTTTGACATTCAAAAATTCTACAATGGCCTTAGTCCGCAGTTGGTAACCTATCTAGAAGCCCTCCGCCAGACCTATAAGGTGGATGCTGATCAGCTTTTTGGGGCCATGTATCTTCACATGCAGGACCCACAGCTTAACCTAGCTCAGTTTGGTCTGGATAAGCTAGCAGCTCAGGCTCATAAGGAATTGACCTATAAGGGACTTTTTGTGGCTTCAGAAACAGAGCATCTGGCTGGTGGGAACTATGATTTACAAAAGACTGTCACCTATGACAAGGAGGACCTAGAAACCTTGCTAGACTACAATATCAAGCTCTTCACAAGTGCTGCTGAAGTTATTCGAAGCGGGAATTTTGCTGTCAATCCTTATACTGAGGATGGCAAGTCTGTTCAAGGGGATCAAATCAAGGCTATTACTCATTTTGAGGCCGACCGCCACATGGGACAGGCTCGAAAGCTCCTGCGTTTACCAAGTAGGGGCAAGAAGGAAGCCTATTTGGAGCTGATGGCAAAAGATGAGGACAAGAATCAGATGCAAGTTGCTGAAAAAATCATCCCCTTTCCAGTCACTGATCAAGCTGTAAAAGCAGACAAAAAAGACCAGGAGGACAACCATGTTGACTAAAGCTTTTTTAAGTCCAACAGAGATTAAGGAACGCATTGCCCAAGAAGCAGCTTCTGACAAGGAACGCAAGTTAACACCTGAGCAGATTGAGGCCATTTACAGTAATGGTACTAATATTCTTGTGTCAGCTTCGGCTGGATCAGGAAAAACCTTTGTCATGGTTGAGCGTATCCTTGATATGATTGGACGTGGCGTTGGCATTGACCAACTCTTTATCTCAACCTTTACGGTAAAGGCCGCAGGTGAGTTAAAAGAGCGTCTGGAAAAACGTCTGACAGAGCAATTGGGACAGGTTGAGACGGATGAAGAGCGTGCCTTTCTTTCAGATCAGATTGCCAAGATTGGGACGGCTGATATTGGAACTATGGATGCCTTCATCCAGAAATTGGTCAATCAGTATGGCTATCTCCTGGGTGTGTCACCTATTTTCCGCATCATGACAGACCCTGCCGAGCAGACACTCATGAAAAATGAGGTTTATGCCGATCTTTTCAACGATTACATGCAAGGAAAGGATGCCCAACTTTTCCAAAAATTGGTCCGCAACTTCGCAGGAAATGGCAAGACTAGTAAGGCCTTTCGTGATTTAGTTTACGATGTCTATAACTTTTCTCAGGCTACTGCAGGTCCTGAAAAATGGCTACGTCAAAATCTTTTAAAAGGGCAGGCAGAGGCCAATCCAGAAAAGGCTAAAGCTGAGCTTTTAGAGGGTCTCAAAGATGGCTTGTTGGCTGATTTCTTAGACTTCTTAAGAGACCATCTAGGCCTAGCTCAGCGTGAATTTGCCAAGGCCAAGTATCTGAATAATGTGTCAGATGCCATTAGCCTTCTTGAAGGAGCCTTGGCCAATGACCAAACCGATATGGAGGACTTGCTCAAACAACTTTTGACTTTGTCAGGAGGGACTGGTTTGACCAATATGACCCGTCCTAAAGACGAGGAACTCAAGGCCTACAAGGAAGCTTACAACAAGACCAAAAATGAGTTTGTGGCCCAGTTGCGAGAGCTTGATACCCAGCTAACGGTCCTCGAGGTTTTGACCAAGCATAATGATGACATCCTACCTCTGTTGGGGTTGCTTCAGGCCTTTGTACTTGATTTTTCGGACCAGTATTTACAGGCCAAGATTCAGGAAAATGCTTTTGAATTCTCGGATATTGCCCATTTTGCCATCCGTATTTTGGAGGAAAATCCAGAGGTGGCAGCTAGCTACCGTGACCGTTACCATGAAGTAATGGTAGACGAGTATCAGGACAATAGCCATACCCAAGAACGCATGTTGGAACTCCTATCTAATGGACACAACCGATTCATGGTGGGAGATATCAAGCAGTCCATCTATCGTTTCCGTCAGGCAGACCCTCAGATTTTTAATGGTAAGTTCCAGCTTTTCCTTGAAAATCCAGATGCAGGTAAGCTGATTCTCCTTAAAGAGAACTTCCGTAGTCAATCTGAGGTTCTTGATGCGACTAATGGTGTTTTCAGCCACCTCATGGACCAGGAAATCGGGGACATCCTCTATGACAAGACTCATATGCTGGTAGCGGGTAGCCAGAAGCAAAAAGAACCCCATCCTGAAAATGAGACAGAGGTTCTGATTTACAATAGTGATGAAGCAAGTGTGACTCCTGATGAGGAAAGTGCTGATCAACCTATCAGTAGCGGCGAGATTTCCTTGGTTATCAAAGAAATCATCAAACTTCACGAGCAGGGTGTACGTTTTGAGGACATTACCCTCCTAGCACCAACCCGTAACACCTATCTGGACTTGATGGCAAGCTTTGAGGAGCACGGAATTCCATTGGTTCCTGACGAGTACAAGTCAAGCTACCTAGAGTCACTAGAAGTTATGATTATGTTGGATACCCTTCGTGCCATCAATAATCCTCTCAACGACTACGCCTTGGTTGCCCTCCTTCGTTCACCTATGTTTAACTTCAACGAGGACGACCTGGCTCGGATTGCTGTTCAGGCTGACAAAGGACAATTCTATGATAAGCTTCTTGCAGCTCATACTAAATCAGGACTTCATCCAGAAGTCGTGACGCAAGGACTGGAGGCCAAGTTGACTCTCTTCATTGAGACTCTGGCAGATTGGCGTGATTACAGTAAGTGGCACTCGCTCTATGACCTCATCTGGAAGATTTACGACAATCGTTTCTATTATGATTATGTCGGCAGTCTTCCACGAGCTGAGCAACGCCAGGCCAATCTCTACGCCCTTGCCTTGCGTGCCAATGCCTATGAAAAGACTGGCTTTAAGGGACTTTCTCGTTTTATTGGTATGATTGATAAGATTATTTCTAGCGGTAACGACCTAGAGGAAGTAACAGACTTGGTTCCCAAAAATGCTGTTAGCCTCATGACCATTCACAAGTCCAAGGGACTAGAGTTCAAGTATGTCTTTGTCTTGCAGATGAATCGCAAGTTCATTGGTCACAGTAAGGACGGACTAAGTGGTAAGTACATCATTAACCGTGAAAAAGGACTAGGCATTAAATACCTGGCTGATCTTAAAGACCAGATAAACACCAATTTGCCTAAGTTAAATGTTGTTCTCGAAACCCTGACCTTCCAAGAAAATCAGTTAGAAGAGCGTCGAGCAAGTATTTCAGAAGAGATGCGTCTCCTCTATGTTGCAATGACACGGGCAGAGAAAAAACTCTACCTAGTTGGTAAGGGCAGTAAGGAAAAATTAACCCAGCAATTTGGCACGGATGTTGAAAATAATCGCCTACCAGTAGCTCTACGTGACCAAATCGCTACTTACCAGGATTGGGTTATGGCTTTGGATACTGCCTTTATGAGAAAGGATCTCAAGTTTACTGTTCGTTTTGTTGAGGCTGAGGAGTTGACTCCAGAGGCTATTGGTCAGGTTGAAGTTCAAGCGGCAGTAGATGCTGATGATCTATCTAACAATCGCCAGACGGAAGACATTAAGCGTGCCCTAACTGTCTTAGAAAGTGTTGAAAAGCTCAACCAACTTTATGCACCAGCGATTGACCTGCCATCTGTGCGGACGCCCAGCCAGCTCAAAGCCTTCTACGAACCTGTTATGGATACCGAAGGGGTGGATATTATGGACAAGAAAGAGGAGGTACAACCTCTTGAGACATCCACTAGCTTTGAACTTCCAGATTTTGGGCAAAAAACGAAGGTCACTGGAGCTGCAGTTGGTTCAGCCACCCATGAACTCATGCAACGCTTGATTCTTTCTGACAAGGTGACCCTCCAAGATTTGACACAGGCCTTGAGTCGGGTATCCGCAGATGATCAAGTCAAGGCGCGTGTACAGTTAGAAAAGCTACTAGGCTTCTTTGACACCGAACTTGGGAAGCTCATTTTAGCTAACCGTGATAAGTTGCGTCGTGAAGCGCCATTTGCCATGTTGGCAGAAGATCCCGCTAGTAAAGAAGACTTTGTCGTCCGTGGTATCATTGATGGCTACCTTCTTCTTGAAGACCGTATTGTCCTCTTTGACTATAAGACGGACCGCTTCACTCATCTTAGTGAGCTTAAGGAACGTTACAAAGGGCAAATGAGCCTCTATGCTAAAGCACTCAGCCAAGCCTATCAAATAGATAAGATTGATAAATACCTTATTCTCCTAGGTGGAAAAGACTTGGAAGTCGTAGAAGTATAAGCTATAACATAACCATTCTTTCATAGTGAAAGAGTGGTTTTTTGTGTCTTAATCCCACCAAAAAAGACCGGTGTGCACACACCAGTCTTTTCGATAGATTTCCATCAGTATTGTAAGTTCGTTAAAATATTAGAGGATGGAAATAGTTATGAAAAAAAGTATCTTGTAGGTTGCTTAGGCCTACAAGGGTTATTATAACAAACTCATCTAAGTCTAAACAAGGTTAGAAAAATTAGAATTAAACACCATAAACATTACTAGTTTTTAATAGTTAGAGTCCATAACGGCAATAAATAGAGACATAAACCGCCAACATTAGACTGACGGTTTTAGTTTATTTTAATCCTAATATCAACTAATCAAAGGCACCACCCAATTGACCCAGGCCCAGGAAATCGGCATAACCAGAATCATGGCTGGAATCATATCTGCGGTTGGAAATTGGCGAAGTCTCATAATACGAAAACCAGTCGCAATCATGAGAAAGCCCCCACAAGCCTTAAAGTCACCAATCATAGCTTTTGTTGTTAGAGGAAGAATGAAACCAGCACTCACAAAGAGGAGGAAGAAAACGATAAATTGTGGAATGGCAATCATGGAGACGATGTAGCCTAGACTACAAGAGAAAATCATGGCCGTAAAGAAATCTAGGATAGATTTGGAAATCAAGATGGAAGCATCGCCTGTCATCCCAGACTCAAGACTCCCGTAAATTCCTGTACCACTCGCACAAAAAAGGACGATAACTGTCAAGAGCTGTGCATAAAACTCATCGTGAGCTAATCCTGTTTGTTTGCTTGGCGTAATCTTAGACAAGCCTTTTTCCATAAGTCCAGCTCCCTTGTTGATGAGGTTTCCAAACTTTAGGGCCAGTCCAATAATGGTACCGATAACTACTGCAAAGATAACTGCAGGCATATTAACCATATTCATAATAGCACTAATCCCCATAACCATAGAGGCTAGGCCGAAGATAAGGTTAAGATTGTCCTTGAAATCGTCTCTGAGATAATCCCCAAAGAGTCCTCCAGCGATTCCTCCTAAGATAATAGATAGCGAGTTGATGATAATTCCAGTTGGCACCAGTGATTTTCCTCCTATTGTTCTAAATACTATAAGTTTAGCATTATCAAAGACCGAATGCAAAATTGTCCCGTTTTTACAAACGTTTTCTTGAAATTGTACCTTTGAAATGATAAAATAAATGAGAAGACAACGAAATAGCCTTATCTAAACCTATTGTCGACATTATTAGAGTATTGTTCATAAAAAACATAGCAATAATTCTAATTTATAATTTAATATAAAGTGTAAAATGAGACTATTGTTAAATAGATTCTCAAGAAAGGATAAAAGATGATTCGTTTTGAACACGTAACGAAACGTTATGAAGATAAAGATGCTCTCTCAGATCTTAACCTCGATATTCGAGATGGTGAGATTTTTGGGCTGATTGGTCACAATGGAGCTGGTAAGACCACGACCATTTCCATTTTGACGTCTATCATTGAAGCTAGCTACGGTGAAGTTTACGTTGATGATATGGCCCTCAGTCAACATCGTGATGCCATCAAGAAAAAAATCGCTTATGTGCCAGATTCACCGGACCTATTCCTAAATTTGACGGCCAATGACTATTGGTACTTCTTGACACGTATCTATGATTTGGAAGCTAGTCAGGTTGAGGAACGTTTGACTAATCTCATGGCTACCTTTGACTTGACGGAGAGTCGTTATAACCTCATTTCTTCCTTTTCTCACGGTATGCGTCAGAAAGTTGTTGTTATCGGTGCCCTTTTGGTTAATCCACAGATTTGGGTTTTGGATGAGCCTCTGACTGGTTTGGATCCACAGGCATCGTTTGACTTGAAGGAAGCCATGCGTCATCATGCCAAGGAAGGTAATAGTGTTCTTTTCTCAACCCACGTTCTAAGTGTAGCTGAGCAGCTCTGTGATCGGATTGCTATTTTGAAGAAAGGAAAACTTATCTTCCAAGGGTCTCTAGCTGAACTGAAAGCTCAGTACCCTGACAAGGATTTGGAAACTATTTATCTGGAAATGGCTGGACGTAAGATTGAGGAGGTATAGTCATGAACTGGAATCATGTTTGGGAGCTTTTTAAAATTAATCTCCTCTACGCTAATCCTCAAGCAGTAACTAACCTACAGAAACGTCAGGAGAAAAAGAAAAAAGCCAATTTCTCCATCGTTAATGCCATGCTTAGACAACAACTCTTGATTCTAGTTGTTTTTACGGTTGTCTATAGCTATCTTTTTGTAGGTGTCGATTATAAGGCTAATCCTGGAGTCTTAACCCTATATCTCTTGACATTTTCAATAATGGGGCTTCTCCAGACCTTTACGGCTCTCTATAGTACCTTTTATGACAGTAAGGATAGCAAGGCTTATCTGCCTCTTCCCTTGAAGCCAGAGGAAGTTTTTTTGGCCAAGACCTTGTCAGGTTCTATGGTTGGGATGACCTTCATGGTACCTATCCTTAGTCTTCTCATTCTAGCTTACTGGCAATTTATTGGCCCACTGGGGATAGTCGTTGGACTTCTGACCTTTATCGTTTCTCTCTTTATCAATCTCGTTTTTTCAGTGATTCTGTCTAATAGTATTGGAACGCTGATTGTTCGCAGTTCTCATAAAAAGCTCTATTCAACCATTTTGATGACCCTGTCAACCCTATTGATTATGTTGCCTATTATGATGGTTGGTTTTATTAAAGGCTATGTTGATGGTGCTGGACATGCCGATTTTCCCTTGCTTCCTTATCTAAGAGGTTACTATGATGTCGTAGCTGCCCCTCTATCTCCGGAGGCTCTACTAAATTTCTATCTTCCTCTTTTCGTAGTGCTTATCTTGGGCTATTGGTTTTATAAAGTCAGAATGCCTCGTTATTTCCACGAAGCCATTTATAACCAAAAGGCTAGAAAGCCTCAGGCCAAAGCTGTTACTCGAAGCCAAAGACAGGTCTTGGTCCGCCATCATTTATCTACTTTGGGGAATTCAACCCTCATTATCAATACCTATGTGGTGCCGGTCTTCTATATGATCATGTTAGGTGGGGGTGCGGTCTTTTTGAAAGATCTAGGTCCAGACTATTTCGGACTCCTGCTTTTGGTCGGAATTGCCTTTGGTTTCTTTTCAGCTCAACCAACAAGTTTTCTTGGTGTAGCAACATCCTTAGAGGGGACAAACTTTGACTTTATTCGTAGCCTACCAATCAATACGGGTGACTATCTTCGTCAAAAGTTCTGGCTTTTCTATAGCTTGCAAGTCGGTGTTTCCCTCTTATTAGGAGGACTTGGTTTAATATTCTTGGCTCATCTCCATCCTATTTTGGTAGCAAGTTTCACTCTTGGTTTTCTCGTAACAACCTATCTTGTAGGTGGCTATTACTTTGAACGTGACCTTAAATTGTTGGAAGTGAATTGGCAGGAAGTTACCCAGCTCTTCAATCGAGGTGGAGGACAGTGGCTCTATATGGGTATCTTTATTCTTACAATTTTCATCGCTGCCTTGCTAGGAGGTATTGTCTTCTTTGCAAGTAAGTTCTGGATTGCCCTAGTAGTCAATGCCATAGTATCTGGGCTTATAGCTTTAGTTGTCCTAATCGTTTATCTCTTTGTTGATCGCAGACGTTGGAAACGTATTAGAGCCATGTTTTTTGCCTAGAACAAACTGTTTAAAGAGTCTCTCCGATTGGAGGGATTCTTTTTTACTGAAAATCTTTAATATGTAAACTTATGCATTATATATGTTAAAAAACCTGAATTTAGTGTATAATCATAAACATGAAACGAAATTTTGACTCAGTAAAACGCCTGGTTATCAAAATCGGGACTAGCTCTCTGGTTTTACCATCAGGAAAAATTAATCTTGAAAAAATCGATCAATTAGCTTTTGTCATTTCTAGCCTGCATAATAAAGGGATTGAGGTTGTCCTCGTATCCTCTGGTGCCATGGGCTTCGGGCTCAATGTCCTAGACCTAGACAAGCGACCGGCTGAAGTCGGTAAGCAACAAGCCGTCTCAAGTGTAGGGCAGGTAGCCATGATGAGCCTCTATTCTCAGGTCTTTTCACATTACCAAACTAAGGTATCTCAGCTTCTTTTGACCCGTGATGTGGTCGAGTATCCTGAGAGTTTGGCCAATGCCATCAATGCCTTCGAGAGCCTCTTCAAGCTTGGAGTTGTTCCAGTTGTTAATGAAAATGATGCTGTCAGCGTAGATGAAATGGACCATGCGACTAAGTTTGGGGACAACGACCGCTTGTCAGCTATCGTAGCTAAGATTGTTGGTGCTGACCTACTCATTATGTTGTCAGATATTGATGGGCTCTTCGATAAGAACCCAAATGTCTATGAGGATGCCACCCTTCGTAGCTATGTCCCAGAGATTACAGAGGAAATTATAGCATCAGCTGGTGGTGCCGGTAGTAAATTTGGTACAGGTGGTATGATGAGTAAGATTAAGTCAGCTCAGATGGTTTTTGAAAATCAAAGCCAAATGGTTTTGATGAATGGTGAAAATCCACGTGACATCCTTCGTGTCCTAGAAGGAGCCAAGATTGGTACACTCTTTAAACAGGAGGACTAAGATGACATATATCGATACACTAGGTCAACAGGCCAAGGTGGCAGGTCGTCAGATTGCTAAATTATCAACAGCAGCTAAAAACGACCTTTTAAATCAGGTAGCTAAAGCTCTAGTAGCTGAGAGTGCCTATATTATCACTGAAAATGCTAAGGATATGGCCAATGCCAAGGAAAATGGTATTTCAGAGATTATGCAAGACCGCTTGCTCTTAACGGAAGACCGTATCGCAGGGATTGCTGAGGGTGTCCGTCAGGTGGCAGATCTTCAGGACCCAATCGGTCAAGTAGTTCGTGGCTATACGAATCTAGATGGTCTCAAAATCGTTCAAAAGCGTGTTCCTATGGGTGTTATCGCTATGATTTTTGAGAGCCGTCCCAATGTCTCAATCGATGCCTTTAGCCTTGCCTTTAAAACCAATAATGCTATCATTCTTCGTGGAGGACGTGATGCCATCAATTCCAACAAGGCCTTGGTTACGGTAGCTCGTAAGGCTTTGGAAAATGCGGGTATCACAGCAGATGCCGTTCAGCTGGTTGAAGATACCTCTCATGAGGTAGCAGAAGAACTTATGGCGGCGACTAAGTATGTAGACTTGCTCATCCCTCGTGGCGGAGCCCGTCTCATTCAAACGGTTAAAGAAAAAGCCAAAGTTCCAGTCATTGAAACGGGTGTTGGTAACTGTCATATTTATGTGGATAAATATGCTAACTTAGATATGGCGACACAGATTGTCATCAATGCCAAAACCCAACGACCAAGTGTTTGTAATGCTGCAGAATCTCTCGTTGTTCATGCTGATATTGCAGAAGAGTTCTTGCCTAACTTGGAAAAAGCTATTTCAAAAATTCAGTCTGTTGAGTTCCGTACGGATGAAAGGGCTTTGAAACTTATGGAAAAAGCTGTACCCGCTTCACCTGAAGATTTTGCGACAGAGTTTCTTGATTATATCATGTCAGTTAAAGTGGTAGACAGCCTTGACGAGGCTATTGGTTGGATTAATACTTACACGACATCGCATTCAGAGGCTATCGTGACTCAGGATATCAGTCGTGCTGAGCAATTCCAAGACGACGTAGACGCTGCAGCTGTCTATGTCAATGCCTCAACCCGCTTCACAGACGGCTTCGTCTTTGGATTGGGGGCTGAAATCGGAATCTCAACCCAAAAAATGCACGCCCGTGGCCCAATGGGACTTGAGGCCCTAACCTCAACTAAGTTCTATATCAACGGCCGAGGTCAAGTTAGAGAATAAACAAAAAGCTCCTCATGGGGCTTTTTTGTCTGTTTGCTAGACCAAGGGTCTTCTGATATACTGGGGGTATCAAAAATGAGGAGCTTTTGTGATGTTTAGAGCTTATAAAAAGTATTGGATGGGCTATGTCGATTTCATGGGACGTTCAAGTCGCTCAGATTATTGGTTGGCAGTTCTAGCAAATACTATCGTAACTATCATTTTATTTAGCATACTTATAGTTGTAATTGTTTTTGATAGTCCCGATAGTCCTTACCATATTATTCTCAACATACTGTATCTGCTTGTAATGACCTATTTTCCTGCTAGCTTTATCCCATCTATTGCTATTCAGGTCCGTCGCTTGCGTGATGCGGGCTATCATTGGGCCTTGATTTTTTTACGTTTTGCCTTTGTTATAGGCGATATCGTTCTGTTGGTTTTGTTTTGTCAACCAACAAAAGTAGAATTTCCTTTCAACAATTTTAATAATCTTCAGCAATGATAGTTACTTAACAGCCTCCTTAGGCTGTTTTTTAGTTGATTTGCCAGAAGACCAGTCTTTTGGTATAGTATAAGTATCAAAAAATGAGGAGATTTTATTATGATCGAAGCTTATAAGAAGTTTTGGAAGGGCTACGTAGATTTTGAGGGACGTTCAACACGTTCAGATTACTGGTTTGCATATTTGGCAAATATGTTAACAGTTATTGCTTTTTATGTGTTGCTGGCAATCTTTGGAGGCATTGCAGGTGCTACAGAATCAAGCTTTTTAGCTGTTATTTCATTCATCATCCTATTTATCTTTTTTGCCTTTGGTGTTGCTGCCATCTTACCTGGTATTGCTGTAACAGTTCGCCGTTTACGTGATGCTGGCTACAATTGGCCGTATATTTTTGTTACATTTATTCCATTTGTAGGTCCTATTATCTTCATTGTTTTACTATGTAAACCAACTAAAGTTGAGTATCCATTTAACAACTTCAATAATCCACAGCAATAATAATGACTTAACAGCCTAGCTAGGCTGTTTTTTAGTTGATTTGTCAAGCTTCTCTTCTCTTGTTATACTGGGAGTAACATAAAAAAGGGGGATTTTATTATGATTGAAGCCTACAAAAAATTTTGGAAGGGCTATGTTGATTTTAAGGGCCGTTCAACACCCTCGGATTACTGGCTTGCATATTCGGCACATGTATTGATTTTCTTTGCTTCTTATTTGCTCCTAGCAGTGTTTCAAAGAATGGCGGTAGATGAAATATCCTTACTTACTAATGAAGTGATTTTCCTACTTATCTTTTTTGCCTATGGTGTTGCTGCGGTTTTACCTGGTATTGCTCTAACGGTTCGTCGTTTACGTGATGCTGGCTATAATTGGCCGTATATTATTATTCCTTTAATTCCATTTGTCGGTATTTTTATCCTTATTTTTCTACTATGTCAACCAACAGAAGTAGAAGTGCCATTGAACAACGTCGATAACCCACAGCAATAATGACAATCAACCAACTCTTTGAGTTGGTTTTTCTGATGTCAAAAAAGTTTTATGTTAATGTTGAACATTTTAATATTTCTGATATAATCTTATCTGAGACTAATCAATACTAAAATATAATTTAAGAAATGTGAACACACTATGAAACTACTTTGTCATTTAAAAGAAAAACGTTACCTTATTTTGGCATTTACCCTACCGGCTATTCTTTTGGCATTGGCTATTGTCTTTTTGCAACCTGCGCAGAATCATGCTAAGGTCCAAGTTAAGGTGGGGACTAAGCAATCATCATCAAGCAAACCCAAAGCTTCATTCAAGTCATCGAGCTCAAGTTCGTCATCATCTTCT
Organism: Streptococcus sp. 449_SSPC; assembly: GCF_001073005.1. NCBI lineage: Bacteria > Bacillati > Bacillota > Bacilli > Lactobacillales > Streptococcaceae > Streptococcus > Streptococcus sp. 449_SSPC. The sequence goes on along the minus strand of NZ_JVGR01000022.1, from coordinate 117,470 downwards.
TCAACTTCAAGTGAGTCTTCAAGCGAATCGTCGTCATCAAGCTCAACGGTAGAAGCAGCTAGTCAGACAGAAGCAAGCTCAACTCCTGCGGTAGCATCGGCTCCAACGCCTTCTTCAGCACAAGAGACTTATCAAGCTCCTCAGTATAACTATGTGCCACCAACAACTTATACCGAGTCACATAGTGAGGCTCCAAGTTACACAGCTCCTGCCTACAGTGCAGATGTCAGCTCTGGGACAGCAGAGTAAGAGTCAAAGAGAAGGAAAGTTAGACTAAAAATGAAAAGTAAAGTTTTAGTGTTAGTGACGGCTTTGTCTAGTTTAGTCCTGTTAGCAGCTTGTTCAAACCAGCAAAATGGGTTGACTTCGACGACTTCATCTTCATCAGTAGAGCAGTCACAATCAAGTAGTAGTGAAAGCTCTAGCATAAGTACAAGTTCAAGCTCTAGTCAAGAGAAAAAGGTAGATACCTCTGCCTATGATAGCATCATTAGTAAGTACCAAACGGCTGTGGCCAACAACCAAACGGATGCCTCAATTAATTCTCTTATTGTGACCTATGCTAATTCTCAAACAAGTCCTGCCTCAACGGTCTATACTTATCGTGATTTGGATGGTAATGGTGTTGATGAGTTGATTCTTGCTTTTAAGCCGGGGAAACTTTTTAAAGAGCATATGATTACGGATATTTACACTATCTCTAAGGATAGTGGTCAGGTCATTCGTCTGACAGAAGGTCCACAACTGGGCATGCTGGGTGAGCGTATGACATTGGCCTACCTCATGGATAACACCTTTAGCTACTATGGTAGTGCTGGTGCTATGGCTGGTGGAGGTTCTGGCTACCACTTTAGTAGGGATGGCCAGTCTCTTGTAAAAGATGACAGTGATTCGGGTGCTGAGAAAGCGGACCTTTCTAGTTGGGATTGGAAGGACTTGAGTAGTGCTTCAAGTAATAGTAGTTCTAAAACATCGTCGGAAGATAAAACAAGCTCAACCTCACTTAACGCTGATGAATTGAAAAATGGTAACTATAAGTCAGCCGTAGGAACATGGAAGTCTTCAAATGGAAAGACCATCACCATTACTTCGGATGGACAGTTGGATTTCTGGGGCTATACTTATCCTATCGACAAAGTCTCACCGAATCAGTATGTGTCTGGTATATATACCTTAACTTATGTTGATTCTAGTCCAGTTGGGAATACTCCAATTCAGCTTTGTCCTAAGGGAGTTAGTGATGCAAGTGATGCGGGAGATAACAGTAAGGACCGTATTCTAGCGACGAATGGAGTGCCATCTGAGGAAAGCTATTTTTACAGAGTGGATTAATCTTATCAGATGATATAGTAACTAAAGAGTTAGGCCTCGGGTCTGGCTCTTTTACTATTCTGTCAACTTACAGAACGAGACAATTTCTCTATTCTTGTGCTATAATAAAAGTTATGACTAATGAATTTCACCATATAACCGTTCTTTTACACGAAACTGTTGATATGCTTGATATCAAGCCCGATGGTATCTATGTTGATGCGACCTTGGGTGGCGCAGGACATTCGTCTTATCTTTTGTCGCAATTATCTGAAAAGGGCCATTTGTACTGCTTTGATCAGGACCAAAAGGCTATTGATAATGCTCAAGTGCGTCTTAAGGACTATATTGATAAGGGTATGGTGACTTTCATCAAGGATAATTTCCGTAATCTCAAGTCCAACCTTGAAGCCTTGGGGGTGTCTGAAATTGATGGCATTCTCTATGACTTGGGTGTCTCTAGCCCACAGTTGGATGAGCGTGAGCGTGGTTTCTCCTATAAACAGGATGCTAAGCTGGATATGCGCATGAATGAGGAGGCGAGCTTGACCGCTTATGATGTGGTCAATACCTACCCTTACAACGATTTGGTGCGTATTTTCTTCAAGTATGGTGAGGACAAGTTCTCTAAACAGATTGCACGTAAGATTGAACAGGCTCGTCAGGTTAAACCAATTGAGACCACGACGGAACTGGCGGAAATCATTAAATCGGCTAAGCCTGCTAAGGAATTGAAGAAGAAAGGCCATCCAGCCAAGCAAATTTTTCAAGCTATTCGCATCGAAGTGAATGATGAGCTTGGTGCTGCGGATGAGTCTATTCAAGAGGCCTTGGATTTACTTGCTGTAGATGGTCGTATTTCGGTCATTACCTTCCATTCTTTGGAGGATCGATTGACTAAACAGCTTTTCAAGGAAGCCAGTACGGTAGATGTGCCTAAAGGTTTACCTTTTATTCCTGAAGACCTCCAACCTAAGGTAGCCTTAGTTAATCGTAAGCCAATCCTACCTAGTCAGGAAGAATTAGAAGCTAACAACCGCTCGCATTCTGCTAAATTGCGTGTGGCTAAAAAAATCAGGAAATAATTATGGAAAATAAGGAACATCAGATTGTTAATAGAGCCATTAGAAACCATATTCGTTTTATGACGCGTATGGAAAAGGCCTTCTATTCGGCAATTGTTTTGACAGCTATTGTGATGAGTATCGCTGTTGTATTTTTACAAGGGCGTAATCAGGCTATCAAGCAACAAATCACAGACCTTAATAGCAAGATTAGTGATGAAAAAACAGAGCTTAACAATGCTAAGCAGGCGGTTAATGAGTTGACTAACTCTGACCGTATTAAAGAGATTGCTAATAAGGCAGGCCTGTCTATTAATAACGATAGTATTAAGAGTGTGAAATAGCCAATGAACAGATTAAGAAAACTTAAACATTTATTTCTAAACTATGTCGTTAGGGATAGGCGAAAGCCAGCCCAGAACCGACAGCACGTTGGTCAGAACCTTATGGTTCTCAGTATCTTTATCTTTTTTGTCTTTATTATCAACTTTGTCGTGATTATCGGAACAGACAGTAAGTTTGGTGTCGATTTGTCGACCCAGGCTGCTAAGTCTTATAACACTAAGACCACAGTGGCTGCCAAGCGTGGAACGATTTACGATCGAAATGGAAATGTTTTGGCTGAGGATTCAACCAGTTATGCCATTTACGCTATTGTGTCGACCAGCTATGTGTCAGCAACTCAAGAAAAACTCTATGTCCAAGATAGTCAGTTTGACAAGGTTGCCGATATTTTAAAGGATAAGCTAGGAATTGAAAAGAGTGATGCCTTGGCCCAATTACGTACCAAGGGTGCCTATCAGGTTTCCTTTGGACTAAAGGGGAAGGGAATTACCTACTCTGTTAAAGAAGAACTAGAGAAAGCCTTTAAAGATGCGGGAATTAAGGGGATGGCCTTTGAAGCAACAACGTCACGTATGTACCCTAATGGGACCTTCGCGTCAGAGTTTCTTGGTCGTGCCGAAGCTGTTGAAAATAAAAAAGACGGCTCATATTCTTTGATTGGTCAAACTGGTTTGGAGCGCTCGCTCAATAGCCTCTTGACTGGGACAGATGGTGAGGCCATCTATGAGAAGGATAAAAACGGTAACACGCTTCTAGGTACGGAAACCATTACCAAGGAAGCTATTGATGGTAAGAACATCTATACAACCTTGTCAGCACCTCTTCAAACCTTCCTAGAAACGCAGATGGATACCTTTATGGAGCAGACGCAAGGGGTAAATGCTTCAGCGACAGTTGTTAATGCTAAGACAGGTGAGATTCTTGCAACGACACAACGTCCGACCTATAATTCGGATACCCTTGAGGGACAGGCTAAGAAGAACTATGACTGGGTTAACCGTCTTTACGAAGCCCAGTATGAGCCTGGATCAACCATGAAGGTCATGCTCTTGTCAGCTGCTATTAACAATGGCAGCTTTAACCCGAATGCGACCTACAGTAATGCTAATGGTATTAAGGTTGACGACGTTGAAATTAATGACTGGTCAATCAATGAAGGTATCTCAACAGGTCGTACCATGTCATTTGCCCAAGGGTTCTCTTATTCAAGTAACGTTGGTATGACCATGTTGGAACAAGAGATGGGAGACAAAGTTTGGTCTAACTACTTATCTCTTTACAAATTTGGTCTTCCAACCCGTTTTGGGATGGTTGGTGAGTCTTCAGGGGTTGTCTCTCGTAACTCTGTTAATATAGCTCAATCATCCTTCGGACAAGGGATTTCGGTGACTCAGGTCCAAATGCTTCGAGCCTTTACCGCTATTTCAAACAACGGTATAATGTTGGAACCTCAATTTATCAAACAAGTTTCCGATGTTAACCAAGGTACAGCTCGTACAGCTAAGAAGGAAGTTATCGGTAAGCCAGTTTCTAAGCAAGCTGCCTCTGAAACGCGTAACTATATGATTTCCGTTGGTACGGATCCAGAGTTCGGTACCCTTTACAATAAATCTGAAGGGTCACCTATTATCCAAGTTGGCAATTATGATGTTTCAGTTAAGTCTGGAACGGCTCAGGTTGCTGATGAGAAGACTGGGACTTACAAAGTTGGTTCCAATGAAACCCTCAATTCAGTTGTAGCTATGGTACCTACAGATAATCCAGAATACATCATGTATGTGACTGTTCAGGAGCCTAAGACTTGGGATAATAATTTTTATGCGACTGTGGTTAACCCGGTTTTGGAAGAAGCCATGTCTATGGGAGACACCCTAGATACTTCTGTGTCTGAAGGTAGTGAAAAGACCGAGGAAACGAGTTATCAAACCGGCGATATTATCGGTAAGAGTCCAGGTGAGACAGCTAACACCCTTCGTCAAAACTTGATTCATCCGATTGTTCTGGGGGTTGGTGATAAGATTGAGAAGGTTTCTGTAGATGCCAAAGCTAATATCAAGGCTAATGAACAGATTCTTATCATGACCAATGACTTCACAGAACTTCCAGACATGTATGGTTGGACCAAGAAGAACGTTGAAACCTTTGCTAAATGGAAAGGCATTAAAATTACTTATAAGGGTGGCAAGTCAGGGACTGTTACCAAACAAAGTGTTGCGGCAGGAAAAGCCCTGTCTAAAACTAAGAAGATTACCATTACTTTAGGAGACTAAGATGACTATGAGTCTGATAGCAGGCGTGGCCGCCTTTGTGTTGACGGTGCTAGCCATGCCTCACTTTATTACTTACTACAAAATCAAGAAAATCGGTGGCCAACAAATGCATGAAGATGTGAAGCAGCATTTGGCTAAGGCTGGGACGCCAACTATGGGAGGGACAGTCTTCCTAGTAGTTGCCATCTTGGTTAGCTTGATTTTCAACCTCCACGTCTTTAGCGAGGGGCACCAAGCCTATGGTGCCACAGCGGGGATTCTCTTTGTCATTTTGATTTATGGAATCATCGGCTTCCTTGATGATTTCCTTAAGATTTTCCGTCAAATCAATGAGGGACTTAAACCTTGGCAAAAGATGGCCTTGCAGATTATTGCGGGTTTGCTTTTCTACTTTATCCACGTACTCCCTAATGGGACAGATAGCCTAGCTATTGGTGGATTAACCATTCACCTCGGTGTCTTTTATGTTCTCTTTGTCCTATTCTGGATTGTTGGTTTCTCAAATGCTGTGAACTTGACAGACGGTATTGATGGTTTAGCTTCTATCTCTGTGGTTATCAGCTTGATTGCCTATGGGATTATCGCTTTTGTCAAGGGTGAGTTCGCTATCTTGACCATCATTATCACTATGATTGGGGCACTTCTTGGCTTCTTCGTCTTTAACCACAAGCCAGCCAAGGTCTTTATGGGAGATGTCGGTTCCTTGTCACTTGGAGCTATGCTTGCAGTTATCTCTATTGCCCTACGTGTAGAGTGGACGCTACTCTTGATTGGTGTGGTTTATGTCTTTGAGACAGCTTCTGTCATGCTACAGGTCAGCTATTTCAAATACACTAAGCGTAAGTATGGAGAAGGTCGTCGTATCTTCCGTATGACACCATTCCACCATCACCTCGAATTGGGTGGTCTTTCAGGTAAGGGTGACAAATGGTCAGAGTGGAAGGTTGATGCTTTCCTTTGGGCAGTTGGAGCGCTTGCAAGTGCCATTACCCTTTGGATGGTTCTTGGAAACGTTATGAAATAAATGAAAAGAGCAGAAATGCTCTTTTTTTGTTATAATGATAAGGATAGACTAGATAGAAAAGAAGTAAGTAAACATGTCATTTAAAGATTTTAATTTTAAAACATTTATTCAGGAGGCTCTTGATGAGATTAAGTTTAAGGAGCCGACGCCTGTTCAACAGAAATTGATTCCTGTAGTCCGTTCAGGTCGTGATTTGGTTGGTGAATCAAAGACGGGTTCAGGGAAAACACATACCTTCCTCTTGCCAATTTTTGAGAAGCTCAATCCAAAAAGTGGAGATGTTCAAGTTGTTATTACAGCGCCATCACGTGAATTGGCGACGCAAATTTACCAAGCGACAAAACAAATTGCCAAACACTCTGAGACTGAAATTCGTGTAGTCAATTATGTGGGTGGTACAGACAAGCAACGTCAGATTGAGAAACTCAAGGTAGCCCAACCTCATATTGTTATCGGGACACCAGGGCGTATCTATGACCTAGTTAAGTCTGGTGACTTGGCTATCCACAAGGCCCATACCTTTGTTGTTGATGAAGCTGATATGACCATGGACATGGGATTCTTGGATACTGTGGATAAGATTGCGGCAAGCCTTCCTAAAGAAGTGCAAATTTTGGTCTTCTCAGCAACCATTCCTCAAAAATTGCAGCCATTCTTGAAGAAGTATTTGACTAATCCAGTCATAGAACAAATCAAAACTTCAACAGTTATTGCAGATACCATTGATAACTGGTTGGTATCTACCAAGGGGCGAAACAAGAATGAACAGATTCTTGAGATGCTTAAGGGAATGCAGCCATATTTGGCAATGATTTTCGTTAATACCAAGGAACGTGCTGACGATTTGCACAGCTACCTAGTGTCAAATGGTCTTAAGGTTGCAAAAATTCATGGAGGTATTCCACCACGTGAACGTAAGCGTATCATGAATCAAGTCAAGAAGCTTGATTTTGAGTATATTGTAGCGACTGACCTTGCAGCGCGTGGGATTGACATTGAAGGGGTTAGCCATGTTATCAATGATGCTATCCCTCAAGATTTGTCCTTCTTTGTTCACCGTGTAGGGCGTACAGGACGTAATGGTTTGTCAGGAACAGCCATCACCCTTTATCAACCAAGTGACGACTCAGATATTCGTGAGCTTGAAAAGATGGGGATTACCTTTGACCCTAAAGTCTATAAGGACGGTGAGTTTCAAGATACTTATGACCGTGACCGTCGTGCCAACCGTGAAAAAGCCTATCAAAAACTTGATACGGAAATGATCGGTTTGGTTAAGAAGAAAAAGAAAAAAATCAAGCCTGGCTACAAGAAGAAAATTCAGTGGAAGGTTGATGAAAAACGCAAACGTGAACGTCGTGCGGCTAACCGTGCTAAGGGGCGTGCTGAGCGTAAAGCTAAGAAGCAAAGTTTCTAAGTATTGGCTTCTAGGTGTAAGAAAATTTAGATATGTAAAAACTTGGCAGAATGATTGTCAAGTTTTTTTATAGCAAAAGTGCTACAATAGGAGTCATGAAAGACAAGATTCGAATTCTTCATATCAATGATTTACACTCTCATTTTGAACAGTATCCACAACTCAAGCGAGCTGTGGATGATTTGAGTCAGACAGATAGAGAGTTGATCAAGGTAGATCTTGGGGACAATGTGGATAAGTCCCATCCCTTATCTGATGCGACAGCCGGGCGTTTTAATGTAGCCCTGATGAATGAGTTGGGGATAGACTATGCGACTATTGGAAATAATGAGGGGATTGGTCTGGCCAAGGAGGAGCTAGACTGTCTTTATGAGCAGGCTAAGTTTCAGCCGATCATAGGAAATCTCAAGGATGAGGGGAGACAACCTGAATGGGCTAAGCCCTATCTTATCCACAAAACTAAAGCAGGTACAAACATTGCTTTCTTGGCCTATACCTTCCCATATTACATCACCTATGCTCCCAACGGTTGGCAAGTGTTAGAGCCTATGGCTCGGTTGGAAGAGGATTTGGCTCGTCCCGAGGTAAGGGATGCAGATATAGTCGTCGTTCTTAGCCACCTAGGTGTACGTTATGATGAGCAGATTGCAGAGACTTATCCACAGGTAAATCTTGTCATCGGAAGCCACACGCATCACCTTTTTGAAGAGGGCAAATTAGTCAATGAAACCTATTTAGCAGCTGCTGACAGATATGGTTATTATCTTGGCTGTATTGACCTTACTGTGAAAAATGGGCAATTGATAGAGTGTCAGATTGAGGCTATCCCCACCAAGTCCTACATCTTGGATTTAGACAAGGAGGACGAAGCCTTTATCAAGGCTATGCGTGAGGAAGGCCATCGTCGTTTAGCTCAGAAAAAAGTAGCTAATCTAGGTCGAGAACTAGATTTTGATGAGACCTGTCAATTGGTTTTGCAGGCTGTTTGTCAGGAGACTCATAGCCAATTAACGCTTTTAAATACTGGACTCATCATGAAGACTTTGGGTCCTCAAGTGACCATGGCAGACCTGCAAGAAGCCCTTCCTCATCAGATGCGGATGGCTCGTCTAGTCGTGACAGGACAAGAGCTCAAAGAAATCTGTCAGGAAGTTTTTACTAAGGCTGAACTCCTTAAAAATCAAGCTATTAAAGGTATGGGATTTAGAGGGAAGACATTTGGTGAAGTAATCACGGGGAATTTTGCTTACAAAAACGGTAATTTGTTGTATAATAGAAGGGTTGTAGATTCCAATGAGAAGTTTAGTTTGGTCCTTGTGGACCAGTACTACTTTGCTTCTTACTTTCCTACAATTAAGGAAAAGGAAGTTACTCTTCTTTTTCCAGATTTGTTAAGGGAACTTGTGGCCAAGTATTTAGGAAAAAATGGTGCCAATTGGGATAAGATATAGAGACTTTATTACAGCATCATGATAGAAAATAAGAGAGAGCAGAAAGGATGGCACATGCGTAAAGAAATCTTGCCAGAAATGTTTAATTATAATAAATATCCAGGGCCAGACTTTGTGTATGTGGCTGATCTTCTGAAATCAGATGCCTGTCAGTTTACAGTTCTTGAAAATCACAAGGATGCTTTAGACGCTACCCGCTTTGGGCAACGTTTTTCTGAAATCATGCTCAAGTATGATTATATCGTTGGGGACTGGTCCAATGATCAGCTTCGCCTTAAGGGATTTTACGAGGACGAGCGCCCTAATACGCGTAAGACAGACCGCATTAGCCGATTGTCGGAGTATTTGCGTGAATACTGTGCCTTTGGTTGCGCCTACTTTATTTTGAAAAATGAAGAGCCGCAATTAATCGTCTTTGAAGAGGAGACAGAACCTCGTCGCAAGCGCCGTCGTTCTAATAATCGTCGTAATGCTTCTCAGGAATCTAGAGAGCGCAATGCTTCTCAAAAGAATAAGGGGCAAAAAGCTTCTGCTAAGCAAAAGCCAGACAAGTCCAAACGAAGAGATAGGGATCAAGAGGGTCCAAGCTTTGAGAAAATCAAGCGTCGTCCTAAGTTCAAATCTAGATCTGAGGATGGTGGTCGTGAGCGTAAGCCTAACTTCAAGAAGAGTCAGAAGCAAGCTCCAAATTCTAAAGGTCAAAACACTCCATCGAAGAAACAAAGCCAGACCAAGTCAGATGGTCAGCATTTCACAATCAGAAAAAAAGGAAATTAAACTATGTCAGAAGTAACAACACAAGCAAAACCAGAACGTCGTAAACGTCAGAAGTTAGAGGATATGGAAGGCTACAAACCTTCTATTTATGGTCTTACTCGTGACGAGTTGATTGATTGGGCTATGGAACACGGTGAAAAGAAATTCCGTGCTACTCAAATTTGGGATTGGCTCTACAAGAAGCGTGTGCAATCTTTCGAAGAAATGACTAACATTTCTAAGGATTTCATTGCTAAATTGAATGAGAATTTCTGTGTGAACCCATTGAAACAACGTATCGTTCAAGAATCTAAAGATGGTACCGTTAAATATCTTTTTGAATTGCCAGATGGTATGTTGATTGAGACGGTTTTGATGCGTCAACACTATGGTTTGTCTGTCTGTGTGACAACCCAGGTTGGATGTAACATCGGTTGTACTTTCTGTGCCAGTGGTTTGATTAAGAAACAACGTGACTTGACTGCTGGTGAGATTGTGGCGCAAATCATGTTGGTACAAAAATACTTTGACGATCGTGGCGACGGTGAACGTGTAAGCCACGTGGTTGTTATGGGTATCGGTGAGCCATTTGATAACTATGACAATGTGCTTCGTTTCTTGCGTACCATTAACAATGATAATGGTCTTGCCATTGGAGCGCGTCACATTACCGTATCAACATCTGGTTTGGCACCAAAAATCAAGGAATTTGCTAACGAAGGTGTTCAAGTTAACCTTGCCGTATCACTTCACGCGCCTAACAATGACCTTCGTTCAAGCATCATGCGTATCAACCGCTCATTCCCACTTGAAAAACTCTTTGAAGCTATCGAGTATTACATCCAAACAACCAACCGTCGTGTAACTTTTGAGTATATCATGCTTAATGAGGTCAATGACCATCCTGAAAATGCACAAGAGTTGGCTGATTTGACTAAGAAAATCCGTAAGTTGTCATACATCAACTTGATTCCATATAACCCAGTATCAGAGCACGACCAATATAGCCGTTCAACGAAAGAACGTGTGGCTGCCTTCTACGATGTGCTCAAGAAAAATGGGGTTAACTGCGTGGTTCGTCAAGAGCACGGTACAGATATCGATGCTGCTTGTGGACAATTGCGTTCAAACACTATGAAACGCGACCGTCAAAAGGCAGTGGCAGAAGCTTCTGGTAAATCAGAAGGTAAGTAAGATGTTTCGGCTTAAGACTTGGGTAGATAAGGATGGAGAACTGACACCAAAAGGAAGAAAGCTAAGCCGAGTTTTGGTCTGTGCTTATCTCCTTTGTTTAGTGCTCCTATGTTGGACACCCCAGTACGGGCTAGTTGAAGGTGTTGAAACCCCTGGTATTCAACATTTTGGTCGTGTCGTGGTCCTATTAACCCCATTCAATAGTTTGACCAACTTTTATCAGCTAGATAGTCTTAAAGAGATTGTCTTTGTCCTTGGGCAAAATGTGACCAATATTTTCTTGCTTAGTCCGCTGATTTTAGGGCTTTTAGCCTTGTACCCCAGATTCAGGTCTTGGAAAAAGGTCCTTTTAGCGACCTTTGTCATGTCTTTGACGATTGAGGTTGGACAAGTTATTCTAGACCTTCTCATTGATGCTAATCGTGTCTTTGAGTTAGATGATTTATGGACCAATACTTTGGGTGGTTTGGTGGCACTGGGTGTCTACCACCTTCTTGTAAAACTGATTCAAACGCATTTTAAAGAGTAAAAAACCTGGGAGCTTACGCGTCTCAGGTTTCACTTATTTTCTATCATACAAATACAACATATTCAAAAGAGGGAAAAATGAATAAACACGTTTGGAGAAATAATGAAACACTTAATGATGACAGTAGTCACCGTATTAACGTTAGGAGCAACAATGACGATGGTTAAGGCAGATACTTATCAAAGTGGCCGTGATGCCGATATCATGCGAGAAAGAGGACAGGTTTGGAATTATTCTGAGCCTAAGAGAGAGCCTCAATTAGCCAACTACAACACCGATGGTCGCTATCTCAGTGAGGCTACTAATTTTGAATTGTACAATTTTGTCAGAGAGTATAAGACATCTGATGAAATCAGACGCATTTGGAGCCCTAAGAAAGATGAATCCGTTATCCATGATAAGGATAGCTACTCTATGGATGGTGGGAACAAGGTATATAATTTTGATTCCTTTGCTTATCAATTGCCAGAGTCTACTGATTTTGGGAAGTTATCTTATATTGGTCACTTTCAGTTAGAAGATGGCACAATCTATCGCTATTGGAAGTAACCTTATCATACGAGACTTATACGAGGTCTATTATTAACCATTTGTAAGGATAGGAGGAGTAACTTGTCTTTTAAAGAATCAATCATTGCAAAACTTTGGTGGTTTTTCAAGTTAGAAAAACGTCGTTATATTGTCGGGATCTTGGCACTGAGTCTGGTTTCGGTTCTCAATCTAATTCCTCCTATGGTTATGGGGCGGGTCATTGATGCTATCACATCGGGAAAATTGACCAATCAGATCTTGCTTCTGAATCTCGTATATTTGCTTTTGGCAGCTCTGGGGATGTACTATTTGCGCTATGTTTGGCGCATGTATATCTTGGCGACTTCTTATCGCTTAGGCCAGATTATGCGTTCACGCCTTTTTGAGCATTTTACTAAGATGTCGCCTTCTTTTTATCAAAAGTACTGAACTGGGGACCTCATGGCCCATGCAACCAATGATATCAACTCTTTAACCCGCTTGGCTGGCGGGGGCGTCATGTCAGCCGTGGATGCCTCTATCACAGCCTTGGTAACCCTAATCACCATGTTTTTCAGCATTTCCTGGCAGATGACACTGGTGGCTGTCTTACCCCTCCCCTTCATGGCTTTTGCGACTAGTCGTTTAGGACGCAAGACCCATAAAGCTTTTGGAGAATCCCAGGCAGCCTTTTCAGAACTTAATAATAAGGTCCAAGAGTCGGTATCAGGTATCAAGGTAACCAAGTCTTTTGGCTATCAGGAGGCTGAGCTTCAGTCCTTCCAAGAGACCAATAAGATGACCTTTAAAAAGAATATGCATACCATGAAGTATGATAGCCTTTTTGATCCTTTGGTCTTACTCTTTGTTGGCTCATCCTATGTTTTGACCCTTCTTGTCGGTGCCTTTATGATTCAGGCTGGTCAGATAACGGTCGGAAATTTGGTAACCTTCATTACCTATTTGGACATGCTGGTTTGGCCTCTAATGGCCATTGGCTTCCTCTTTAATATCACACAGAGAGGAAATGTGTCCTACCAACGTATTGAAAATCTTCTGGAGCAGGAATCAGATGTTCAAGATCCTGCGCACCCTCTCCCAAGTATTGAAAATGGTCGCTTAGAATATGCGATTGACCGCTTTGCCTTTGAGGATGAGGATACTTTGAGAGATATTCATTTCACCTTGGACAAGGGGCAAACCCTTGGTTTGGTTGGACAGACTGGCTCAGGAAAGACGGCCCTTGTCAAGTTGCTCTTGCGGGAGCACGATGTTAATCAAGGAGCCATCTATTTGAATGGTCATAACATCCGAGATTATCGCCTATCAGACTTGCGTAGCTTGATGGGCTATGTTCCTCAAGACCAGTTTCTCTTTGCCAGCTCCATTTTAGACAATATCTGCTTTGGTAATCCGGATCTCTCCTTTGACAAGGTAGAAGAAGCGACTAAGTTAGCTCAAGTTTATGATGACATCAAGGATATGCCTGAAGGCTTTGAAACAATCATTGGTGAAAAGGGTGTCAGCCTATCAGGCGGTCAAAAACAACGTCTGGCCATGAGTCGGGCCATGATTTTGGATCCAGATATTTTGATTTTGGACGACTCCCTATCTGCGGTTGATGCCAAGACAGAATATGCTATTATTGACAATCTCAAACATACCCGCAAGGACAAGACAACTATCATTACCGCCCATCGTCTGAGTGCGGTGGTGCACGCTGACCTTATCTTAGTCATGCAGGATGGTCGTATCATTGAACGTGGCCGTCATGAGGATTTGCTAGCTCAGGGTGGTTGGTATGCCAAGACCTATGAGTCTCAACAGTTAGAAATGGAAGGAGGAGAAGAAGATGATGCCTAATCAAAACCAATGGTCTGTGTTTAAGCGTCTCTTGACCTATCTCAAGCCTTACAAATTCTTGACCTTTCTAGCTTTAGCCTTCCTCTTGTCCACAACGGTTATCAAGAGTATTATTCCCCTTGTGGCCTCTTATTTTATTGACCACTATCTTCATGATATGAATCAGGCGGCAAGTTTAATTCTGATTGGTTACTATGGTCTTTATCTTTTGCAGACACTAGTTCAGTATTTGGGAAATCTCTTTTTTGCGCGTGTGTCCTACAGCATTGTCAGGGATATTCGCCGAGATGCCTTTGCCAATATGGAGAAACTAGGCATGTCTTACTTTGACAAAACTCCAGCAGGCTCTATCGTTTCCCGCTTGACCAATGATACAGAGACTATTAGTGAGATGTTCTCAGGGATTCTGTCTAGCTTTATTTCGGCTATCTTTATATTTGTTACCACCCTTTACACCATGATGATCTTGGACATTCGTCTGACCGGGCTTATTGTGCTCTTTCTTCCTCTGATTGTTCTTTTGGTTAATCTCTACCGCAAAAAATCAGTGGTCATCATTGAAAAGACCAGAGCCTTGCTTTCAGATATAAATGCCAAACTGTCAGAGAGTATCGAAGGGATTCGCATCATTCAGGCCTTTAACCAAGAGAAACGCCTCAAAAAAGAGTTTGATGCCATTAATGAGGAACACCTGATTTACGCCAGCCGTTCCATGTCACTGGATTCTCTCTTTCTACGCCCAGCCATGAGTTTACTGAAGCTCCTGGGCTATGCTGTTCTCATGGCCTACTTTGGCTACCGAGGTATCTATTTGGGCATCACAGCGGGGACCATGTATGCCTTTATCCAGTACATTAACCGCCTCTTTGATCCCTTGATTGAAGTGACACAAAACTTCTCAACCTTGCAAACCTCGATGGTCTCAGCAGGTCGGGTCTTCGCCTTGATCGACGAGCGCACCTATGAACCTGAGCAGAGAGGCACAGATGCCAAGGTTACTGAGGGGAATATTCGCTTTGAAAATGTCTCCTTCTCCTATGATGGCAAGCACCAGATTTTAGATAGTATTTCCTTCTCTGTCAATAAAGGAGAAACCATCGCCTTTGTCGGTTCTACAGGTTCCGGAAAATCCTCTATTATCAATGTCTTTATGCGTTTCTATGAGTTCCAATCAGGACGAGTTCTTCTTGACGGTGTGGATATTCGCGATTATAGTCAGGCAGAGCTACGTAAGAACATTGGTCTTGTCCTTCAGGAACCCTTTCTCTATCATGGTACAATCAAATCCAATATTGCCATGTATCAAGATTTAACTGATGAAGAAATCAAAGCCGCTGCTGAGTTTGTGGATGCCAACCACTTTATCGACAAACTTCCAGAAGGTTATGAAGCTCCAGTTTCCGAACGAGGTTCAAGTTTTTCAACCGGTCAACGTCAGCTTCTAGCCTTTGCTAGGACCGTTGCTAGTCAGCCTAAAATCTTGATTTTGGATGAAGCGACAGCCAATATTGATTCGGAGACAGAGGCTATTGTCCAAAACTCTCTAGCAAAAATGCGTCAAGGACGTACAACCATTGCCAT
The DNA here is from genome assembly GCF_001073005.1 of Streptococcus sp. 449_SSPC. Taxonomy (NCBI): domain Bacteria; kingdom Bacillati; phylum Bacillota; class Bacilli; order Lactobacillales; family Streptococcaceae; genus Streptococcus; species Streptococcus sp. 449_SSPC. The sequence goes on along the minus strand of NZ_JVGR01000022.1, from coordinate 102,155 downwards.
TGCCCACCGCCTATCGACTATCCAAGATGCCAACTGCATCTATGTCTTAGACAAGGGCCGCATCATCGAACACGGTAGCCACGAGGAACTCCTAGCCCTTGGTGGTACCTATCATAAGATGTACAGCCTACAAGCAGGTGCAATGGAAGGAGCGTAAGCTAATCTAGACCATAGATTTTATATTCGAAAAGATTTCTTAAAAATCAAAATCGAGTAGTGACATTTATGTCACTACTTTTTTGTTGGCCTACAACTTATAATAAAACCATAGCTTGAGAGAAAAAGCTAAAAAATAATATTTTAGGAGGTTGTTAGAATGACAACACAAACAATGAACAATTTTGAAACACTCGATCTCGAGGCACTTGCAAACGTTGAAGGTGGAAATAGATGTAAAGATTTAATCTTTGGAGGAGCTTTAACTGGCGCAGGTGCTGGATTTACAGGTGGTATGGCAGCATTTGGTGTTACAGCATTTCCAGGAGCATTTGTAGGAGCACATGTTGGAGCAGTTGCTGGTGGGCTAGCATGTATCGGAGCGAGCTTTTAGAGAGGTTAAAAAATGAATGTGACTAAGTATAATAAGATGTGCGATGCTGAGCTAGAAATTATTTCTGGTGGTGTGAAAGTTGGAGCAGTAATTGGTGGCTGTCTAGGTGGTATGCTCATGGCATGGGCAGCAGGACCTGTTTCCGCAGGGGGTTATACTATGATATGTGCTACTTCGGGGCTTGCAAATGCTTATTTTTGATGTTCCCGAAGTAAAATTATTCTTGCTGATAATAGCGGAGATTATATTATATTTGATTGCATATCTTAGTAATAGAAAAAACAAAGATATGTATATTCGCCTATTTAAAGTATCAGTACTAATGACGCTACTGTATTACATCTCCAGTAGAATGTAATCGCTAAGGTCTTTTTTGAGATCTTACAGCAGTATAAAAAAATACAGAAAGGAATAGAGTTTAATGTAATAGCTTATTCAGTTTACAAGACTGACTGAGGTTATTCATAATTTAGGTGTTTTATCATGAAGTTAAAGAATGTTAGTTCGAGAGTATTGCGATTTTCTAGGGTCGTCACTGCTGTACTGGCAGTTTTCCTTATAAGTACCAGTATTTCTCTCTACAAAAGCAAGACCTCTCCAGAGATTTGGTTAGCAGTCGGAGCACTAGCTTTAGTAGTCATTTTTGTAAATGGGCTGCTCTACCATATTCTTAAGAAGCGTCCAGATTCAGTGAATCCGTTAACAATACGGCAGTCCTTCATTGTCTTTCTGGTCATCTCATTTCTAGTGCTTTGTGTAGAGTTTTACACATTACTTACATTCAGTGATACCACAGACCGTATAGTACTAGCCGTATTAATGCTTTTGTTAATCCTCTGTGATTTTCTAGCTTATTTGCAAGTCAAAAAATATTTTAAAAGATAAAAGGTATCTATAATCATGACTAAAAAACACCTAGTATCTCTAATGATGTCTATGGGCTTCATCCTTGTTGCCTTACATAACTTGGGAGAAAAACTGAATTTTGGACTTCAATGCCTAAATATTATTGGGTTATGTCTTTTTCTCTTTCTTATGTGTACGATTATCAAGGATATAAGGTCAGACAAGTAGTGACATTTATGTCACTACTTTTTTATCGGCTTCCAATCTATAATAAAAATCATAGCTTTGCACAGAAAGCTAAAAACACTTTAAGGAGAAAAGTATGTTCAAAAACTCAAAACCGTATTTACTGGCTACCATTCTCATCGGAATGGGCCTCGCTAATCTATTTAGAAGTTTGGATGCAGTCCACCATACCATTAACTTGTTGGGGCTAACCTTGCTTCTTTATAGTCTGCTTTTTAAAAAATGGACACAATTTAAGAAATAATGTTGAGTCCTAGATAATCCGATTACTTGTGTTTTGTCACTATCTTGAGAGGAAAAGACTCTAAAGCTCACTCTAACCCCACCATTCAGAAAATATAGTAACCGTTTGTGACATTATTCAATTTACGTTGCATAAAAGTGTTATAATAAGAAAGTGATTAATGAAACATGTGAAAATTAGAGTGAATTTCCAATGTTTGAAGGATATTCTTCTATCGTATAGACAAAACTTGCAGGGTCTGGGTCTTCAAAAAATGTCGTGAAAGGAGGATTACTATTGGAACAATCTGTTATTTCTAGAAAATATATAAAATTTATCCTACAATTTATCTTGGCTGTCTGTATTCAATGTGTGATAACATTTTTCTGGCATCAAGAAAGAACATTTTTATTTTATACCTTGTCACTTTATGTTTCTTCATCGCTCTCTGATGATCTTAGTCAGCTGATTTGTAGAAATGAGAAGTGATGTCGTTACTCTAATCTGTCACGATTAATGTGATATTTACGAGGTTTTAGCTATTCTAGATTCAGAAATAATAGCCAATCATTTCTATGATAATACCTTATAATTTGTTTAAATAGTCCTAGTAAAAAAGGAGTTAAAATGGTGATATTACAAAAATTTAGTTCTGCTGTGTTACGTTCGTTACGTGTCGTATCAGCAATCCTAGGAGTAGTCATTGGGAATATAGCTTTAAATACTCTATCTAGTCAGCATCCAATCTGGATTTGGCTACCTCTGGCATTGCTATCAATCTTTTTACTTGTGTTGCCCCTGTTGATTAAGCAAGAGCTTGACCGTCGTCCACTTGAAGAACGACAGTTTACTCTTAAACAAATTTACGCTGGTATGGGCTTGGCGCATTTGGCTATAATTTTAGCTGGTATTTATCGTTTGCTGACGGTGAGAGATGCCGAATGGCGTCTAATCATTATTGTTGTGATTGTTTTGGATATTTGTTTGCTAGCTTTTCTGACACCTAGAGTGCTTAAAGTTATTAAACAAAGTGAACGAGGCTAGAATTCAGTTTATGATAGACACGCCTATAAAAATTGCGATGCTGTAAGTTCTTATCTATGCTTTGGTAACTTTCTAGGTGTTGTGAAAACTTTCTGTTTGAGAGAACTGTGAGGTTTAAGTTTTATGTCAAAAAATCTACGTGCCATTACGGCCATTGTTTTGTCCCAATTGCTTATTGAGTGGATGGGATTCTTTTTAGGTATTCCTCTAAGTAAGATTCTGGTTTTAACAGTACTTAGCAGTCTAGCAGAGATTTTGATGCATCTTTTCCTAATCAAAAAATCTAAAGTTACTTTGGGCGATAAAGAGATATGGCATCAATACTTTTTATTCTTTAAGAAGACGCTGTGGCTCTCCATTTTGTTAGTTGCCATTTTACTTTTTTATACGCTGACTAAATCTGATAGCTTTATGCTTTATTTTTACTGGCATATCTTTGTGTTGTTCCACTGTCTTGGCTACATCATTTGTTTAAATAACATTAAAATGAATCGTAAAAATTGAAGACTAAATCTTGTTTATTTCCACACAATAAAAAAATCCCATGGGAGTTCTCATCCTATGGGATTTTTGCGATAAAGACTAATAAGGCAATGTCATCTGACTTTGGCTTAGGTCCACAGTTAATTCGTAGTCACTATTGTCACGAATGGTGTGCTCAAAGTCTGTGGTATAGAGAACAAGTCGGAGTTTGTCGCCCTTGTTGAGTTTGTAGATGGTTGGTTGCAAATCCAAACCGATAGTCATCCATTCATTTGGAGTGACATCCTCAATGGTGAGGAGGTCTTTACGATTTTGCAGGTTAAGGTGTCCCTTGGTAATGACACGGTATTTTGCCTGCTTGAATGGCAATTCACGTAAGGCTTCTTCCTTGAAGAGACGGCCATTATCTAAATTCATGCGTTTGAGTGCGGGAATAGGTGCGAGATACTTCTTGTCACCCATTTCCAGAACTTGGGCCGAAATGAGACCACGGTTTGTGCTAGATTTGACTTTGAGCTCTAGATGGACACGGCCATTAATCTGGATGTCTTGGTCCAGTTCAAAGTCCAAGGTAATGGCATTGGCTTTGTCTGCAAAGAGGGCATCCTTGAAGCTTTGGTATGCTTTACCGTATTTGGTGAAGGTTTCCTCTTTATAATGGTTAGCGATGCTGGCTTCAGTCTCACCAAGCTGAATGCTTTTACCATTGTCGTGTCCAAAGTTATCGAGAACTTCCCAGGTCTGTTCAGACTGGTTGTTTTGCCAGATAACAGTAGGCAGTGTGTAGCCATTCTCCAAACCAAGGAGTTTCTGACAAATCAAGGCGTTCATGCTTTCTCGGAAGTCAATAGACTGCCAAGCATTCATGTAAACGTGGGCACCATTGTGGAAGAAGAGGTGTTTTTCAAGAGAGTCTGGAAGAGCATTGAACATTTGATAGACGTTAATCGGTTTGACATTCCAATCTTGGCTACCATGTGTAAAGACAACAGTAGCTTTAACACGGTCTGCGAACTGCACATAGTTACGGTCATGCCAGAACTGGCTATAATCACCATGCTTACGGTCAATGGCTGTGCTTAGCTCTTTGAGGTAGGCTTGGTAGTCTTTTTGGTGGCGTAGGTATTCTCCAGCTAATAGGGCACGAGAATAGGTAAATTCAGTCAAGGTGTCGAGATCTTCACCAGGATAGCCTCCAGGACTGACGAGGAGTCCATTTTCACGATAGTAGTCGTACCAAGAAGAAATACCTGCTTCAGCGATAACCATCTCCAAACCGTCAACACCAGTTGTAGCAAGGGCGTTGGACATGGTACCCAAGTATGAAAGTCCAGTAGTAGTCACCTTACCAGATGCCCAATCTGCAGTGATGGTATGCTGTCTGCTACGGCTAGTAAAGGCGCGTGCACGACCATTGAGCCAGTCGATGACAGCTTTATAGGCCAGAACTTGCTGATAGTCTCCAGAGGTCATGAAGCCTTCAGAATTGAAGGTACCGACACCCGACACATAGATAGAAGCCACACCACGAGCCAACATGTAATCGTTAAGCGTGTAGGTATCTGTGTGAGCAAAACGCTCCTGAGCCTTCGTGACAGGATTGATAGGCGTAAGGTCTGCCTCTGGTGTCTTGATTTCTGGTTGGCTAAGGGAGATTTCACCTGTTGGTTTGACGAGCAAATCACCTTCCATCTTGTGGGTAAGCTTGTCTGAAGCAGGCTCGTTAGTCCCTTGTTGATAAGGACTTGCGGTCATCATGGCTGGAACTGGGAAGTCCACATCAGGACGTAAGATAGTTACCTTGACCAAATCTAACTGTCCATCTTGATCGGTATCTACAGGTGTTTCGACATAAACCACCTCACGGTGAAGCTGATTAGTGTCAAATGTTGCCAAGCTCTTACCATTAAAGAAGACGTAGTTATTACTTACAGGAATCAAATCCTGAGCTACTAACTGATCAATTAAGGTATTGCCAGACTGTGTGCGTGTTGCTAGCAATTGATGGAGGTTATTAAGGCTACCATCAAAAGTAATTGGAAAAGCCATTTCCTCTAGGAAAGCAGCACTGTCTGTAAAGTCCACATTAGGGACAAATCCTAGCATTTGAAGAGCTACCAAACCAAAGACGTCAGCAGTCAAAGGACGGTCTGATTGGAAGAAGGTTAGGAGATCAGTCTCTGTATCAGCGATCCAATTTTTCAAAGCCAAATCAGTATCTTCAAAGAAAAGGAAGTGCTTGCGAACAAAAGCCTCAAAATTGGCTTTGGCACTGGCATCTAGAGAGACTTCAAAGCCTAAAGAACGAAGTTCCTGACAAGCAATTTCAGGACTAACAGGGATGTAACTAAACTGGTTAAATTTCATATTTAAAAACCTCAAAAAGAATACATAAACATTTCAGAAATATCTTTACATCAGACATTATACTTGATAAAATGATAGATGTCTAAATTATTGTAAAATCGAAAGGAAATAAAGAGACAAATGAATGATTTTCTAAAAGAAGCGCTCAGCAGTGAATGGGTCTTGAAATACCTCACTGAGTTTATCGCGACTGCTTTTCTTGTAGCCCTTGGTAATGGTGCCGTTGCCAACGTTGAGCTTAAGGGAACAAAAGGTAACAAATCTGGTTGGATTGTAATCGCCTTTGGTTATGGTTTTGGTGTTATGATGCCAGCCCTTATGTTTGGTGATGTTTCTGGTAACCACATCAACCCTGCCTTCACACTTGGACTTGCTGCATCTGGCTTGTTCTCATGGGTGGGTGTTCCTGGATACCTTATTGCACAACTTCTTGGTGCCTTTGTAGGTCAAGCTATCGTGGTTTGGGTTCACCAACCTTACTATGTACAAACTGAGAATCCAAACAATATTCTTGGTACTTTCTCAACGATTTCAGCAGTTGACGATCATGACGACACTCCAGAAAATCGTAATCGTGCATGGGCTAACGGTTTTGCCAACGAGTTTGCAGGTTCATTCCTTCTCTTCTTTGGTGCTCTTGCCTTGACTAATAACTACTTTGGTCACAAATTGGTCTCACAAGCAGTCCAATATGGGTATGATAAAGAAGCTGTAACAGGCCAAATGGCGAATGGATCTCTTGCTGTAGCTCACATCGGTGTTGGTTTCTTGGTTTGTGCCTTGGTTCTCTCATTTGGTGGACCTACAGGACCAGCCCTTAACCCAGCCCGTGACTTGATGCCACGTCTTCTTCACCACATCTTGCCAACATCAGTTCTTGGTGAGCACAAAGGTGATTCTAAATGGTGGTATTCATGGGTCCCAGTTGTGGCTCCAATCCTTGCAGGGATTTTGGCTGTATACTTGTTCAAAGCCCTCTACCTTTAATCAATATAAAAAAATCTGAAGTTCAAGCTTCAGATTTTTTTATGCTTAAAATTTTGAGAGCAACAAAAAACTGAGAAAGCATTCTCAGTTACATAGGAGTAGTTATAACCAGAATTGTAGCACCTAAGGTGTAAAGGTTCCACAAAACATGAAGTGTGATACTTGTAGATAAGTTCTCTCTTTTTTGGTAGACCATAGAGAGGGCCAAACCCATTCCGATATAAAGGAGGAGATGGGCAAGATTGGTAGGCATGTGGAAGAGACAAAAGAGACCAGAACTCACTAAAACAGCTACTGTTGAATAAGGCGACAACCAAGTGAAAATCCACTTACGAAAGAGTAGTTCTTGTAGGAAGGCTGTAGTCATCATACCAATCGCTACAGGTAGGATAGGTATGGTTGTTAGGGTCTTTTGAAGTTCTGCATGGTAGTTGGTGTGGGTCAGTAACATGAGGTTACTTCCGATAAGTCCCATCAAGAAGATAATGACAAAGCCCCAGATAATGGCTTTGATGTCCTTTCGATTTAAGCTAAAGCTGTGAATCAATCTTTCGCTTTTAGCCCAAAGATAGGTAATATAAAAAATAATGAGGTTGACAGCGATAATCCCCCAGCTTTCAAGGCTAGTGAAGGTCAACCCAGTCTGATTGTTATATAAGGTTGTCATACCTAAGGTGATGTTTGGGATAGCTATCATCAGCAGTAAAAAAAATCCCTGATAGGCATGTCTAAATGCCAGATTATTGACAAGAGTTTTCATAGACTCTATTATACTCTAAAATGAGGGAAATGCTAGCCCAAAAGTGAAGATAATGTAATGACTTTCATAATTTGTGTGAAATAAAGTGAAAAAATTACAATCCTGTTTTTTCTTAGGAAAATCCTTGTCACACAGGCTCTTTTCGGATAAAATAGAGAAGAATGGAGGTTGTCATGACGCAATCAGGGAATTTTAAGTTTCATACACCAATTTTTCGTGTAAATAACAGACAAGAAAATATTGATTTTTACCAAAATACATTAGGATTTAAGCTTTTGACTGAGGAAAATGCCCTTGCGGTCTTCACAGATTGGACAGACCGTAACTCACTTTTTGTGATTGAGGAGTCACCAGCTTATCGTTGTCGCGCTGTTGAAGGTCCTAAGAAAATTAATAAAGTGGTCATTAAAGTTTCAAATCCACTTGAGATTGAATACCTTTTGGCGCGTGATGATCACCAAGCCAAGGCTATTTTCCAAGGGGAAAAGGGCTATGCCTTTGAAACAATCTCACCTGAGAATGGTCTTATTTTGATGCATGCCGAAGATGACTTGTCTACTCTTAAGACAGTTGAATACGCAGATGTTGAAGAAAAAGAAGATTTCAAAGGAGTGTCAGACTTTACGGTTGAGTCTTTGACCTTGAACGTTGTTGATACAGCCCAAGCAGCTTTCTTCTACGATAATCTTTTTGGCGAAGAATTGCCTTTGTCTATCCACTTTGAAAAAGCAGAAGGTCCTGACCTCCAAGTGAGTCCAGACCAAACTTGGGATTTGGAAATTCTAGAGTTTAAGGTAGCAGAAGACTATGACTTGCTTGCCTTGCATGATAAACTTGAAAAAGAACAGTTCTCTAGTTACCTAGACAGCAAAGGGAACTTGCTCGCACTCACTGACATGAGCAATATTGAGGTTTGGTTTACAAAGTAATGACTAATTTTCAACAAACATTGTCAACAATTACAGACTACATCAAGGCTGACATCTTTCCAGGTGCCAGCCTTGCACTTTATGACGGACAAGATTGGCAGGAGCATTATCTAGGAACTCAGGATGGAAATCATCCGGTAGTTCCAGGACTGACCTATGATCTGGCTAGTGTTTCCAAGGTAGTCGGAGTTGGGACCCTCTGTCTTTTCTACTTGCAGGCTGGAAAATTGGACTTGGATGAGAAACTATCGACTTACTATCCTGAAGTAGTGGATAAGACGTTAACCCTTCGTCAGCTTCTTTCTCACAGTAGCGGAATTGATCCTTTTATTCCAAATCGTGATGACTTAGACCAAGCTGGCTTGATTGCTGCTATTAATGCTATCAAAGTTAAGGCTGATAAACCTTTCTTGTATACAGATATTAATTTTATTCTCCTAGGTTTGATGCTTGAGAAAGTCTCAGGACAAACACTGGATAAGCTTTTTGACTCCGAAATTTTCCAACCGTTTGGTATGTCTGAAACACGGTTTGGGCCAGTTGACCTTGCTGTTCCAACTGTTGAGGGGGTTCCGGGTGGGACTGTTCATGATCCCAAGGCTCGAGTTCTCAAAGAACACACAGGGTCGGCAGGTCTCTTTTCAACCTTAAAAGACTTAGAGATTTTTGTTAACCACTATTTGACGGATGATTTTGCTAAAAATATGACGCAGAATATCAGCCAATCCAACAAGGAACGTAGTGTCGCTTGGGACCTTCAAGGAGAGTGGATTCTTCATACTGGTTATACAGGTACCTTTGTTCTGATTAACATCCCAGCTCAACGTGCGGCGATTTTCCTCAGTAATCGTACTTACTACAAGGATGAGAGAGCTCAATGGATTAAGGACAGAGATGTTTTAATTGAGATAATGAAGAAGGAGTTGGTACATTCTGACAAATAAAAATAGAAGAGGGACATCTTTTAATCCTCTAGAAGGTGAGATTAGTGTCGGGGCGACACAATTGTTTATCTTTTTGAAGATATGTTTGATAGTCTTGTCTTATGTGACATTTGTATGGCTGAAGCATCTATTTGGTGTTGGTCAGGTCGGGCAAAAGGTGGATATTCCAAAAGTTATTGCTGTCATACTTTTGGTTGTGACATTTTATAGGATGTGGAATGGCATCTTATTTAAACTTTTTCATTTCTGTGGTTACCATGCCCGCCCCTTTGGAGAAGAGGATTACCGAGGTAGAACGTCATATATAGTATTTTTTGAAAAAACGACAGATGCCTACAAAATACTATATGATAAGCGCTCTCTTAGACATCAATTTCTTTATTTCCTAGCGACTCTTGGTAGACTCTACCTCTTAATCATCTTAGTTATTCTAATCGGTTATAGCTTCACCTTAGGAAAAGTTGGCTATATAATCTTCTTGCTCTTATGTGGTGTTTTGATTTTTTCTGTAAGATGGCTCATACATCTGAAAAGTCACTTTGTCCGTTATTTTAACTTAAAAGTTATCTCAGAGGAGTATTTTTACCCTATTTTTCTAAAGAAATAAAGACTAAAGTGATGCTTATACGAAGGGCTCACCAAGTTAATCAAAAATTACCATGTTTTGATTGGAATCATGAAGAAGGAGTTCATAATGGAACGGTCGCTTAAGCCACCTAAACAAAGTAGATTTGTCTCCTGGTTTCTGAGTCTTCTCTTTTGCATGCTTAACGGGAGTAGTCTCTTTGTCTGTGGTATGTGTTTTACAGTGGTGATCATTTTTTTGACGACGGATAGAGATGTAGACTCTTTTGTAGTTTTGGTATTTATTAGCTTGTTATCTAACCTTATTATTTCTTTTTATATTTTGATAAGAGAACTACTATACAAACTGATTCATTGCCTTGGGTATCGTGCCCAACCCGATTTAAAAGTCCTTCGTATGAGAAGAGGGTTTGATATTCATTTTCCTGTGTTTGAAAAGTATGGTCAAGACTATAAGTTGCTCTACAAGAGGCGTTCCAAGAAGCTTCAAATAGAGTATTTGCTTATATGTTTAGGGTACTTTTGTGCACTCACTCATATTGTGATTGGTTACGCCTTTATACTCAGGAAAATTCTGGAGTCCTTAAAATTGACATTTACCGACTTTGCTAGATATCCTGCTTTTTTAGTTTATATGGTAACGATGATCGTTATCATTATGGGAAATCGTAGCTGGAAAAAAATCACAGAGAGATTAAAAGCTAGAAAAAATGTGACAGTTCTAGCTGTCGAGCATGGTTATCCTATATTTGCGACAAAAGAAGAAGCTTAAGCAGTAGGTCAACTGCTTAAGCTTTTTTACTTATTAAGGATTTTTCAACAGTAATGTGTTGGATACCAGCTTCTTCAAAGATGTTACCGACTTCTTGATAGCCATTATTGAGGTAGAACTTAAGTGCACCGAGTTGAGCATGGAGAGAAATAGTCTGGAAGCCTTGTTCTTGTGCAAAATCTTCAGCTTCTTTTAGGAGAATGCTCCCCAGACCTTGACCTTGGTAGTCAACAAGCACCGCCATACGTTGAAGGGTAACCTGAGTCAAGTCTTTATTCGGTAGTAGGCGTACGGTTGCTGCGGCCTTGCCTTTGTCATCATATAGAACAAAGTGGATGCAGTAGGCTTCATTCGCATCAATCTCGATGGAGCGAGGAACACCTTGCCCCTTAACAAAAACAGTGTTTCGGATGGCTACGGCATCGAGATAAGTTTCTGAGAGTGTATCTCTTGTATGTTTGATAATCATAGGGCAAGTGTAACAAAGTCTATAACTAATTGTCAACGAAAAAAAGCCCGATGCGAGGAGTTACCATCAAGCTTTTTATCTTGTTTTATTCTTTAATTTGTCGACCGTTTGTATCTTGGATAGGACGGTTGTTTTCAAATCCAAGGGTTTGAGTGAATTTTTCCACTTGTTCCTTGCTAACGGTTTCTTGATTCTTGAAGACAATCCAGTTAACATCCTCAGTACATGGTGGTGTTGTCAAGGAACCTTCGAAGTTGTAGTAGTCCTTGTCTTCAGGATAGAAATCATCTAGTGAGATAGCCTGAGGAAGCTCAGTTTCTGTATTGGCCGCCTGAGGCATTTTATCCCAGATTTGTTTTAAGGCTTGATTTTCATCGCCATAATTATAGAGAACTGAGATAACTGTGATTTTCCCATTATCTGTCTTATAGACGAAGTGCCCCTCTAGAGGATAAGTCTGACCATCAATTTCATTCTCACTAGGTGCGTGAAAATGGAACTGCTGTAATTTATAGACATCATCACCAATCGTTAGGGTATTCTTTGGATTTTTAAAGCTGACTTCAATTGTATGCCCGTTATTTTCAACTTGAGCTTCTGATTCTTGATTCTTAAGGTTTAGTTCTGGAAGATCAACGTCCTCAGCCCCGGTGATATTGATTGGAGATTGTTCTTTACCATTTTTGCTGAGTTCATAATCTTTAGAAAGGTCACCCCAATGGTCTGGACCAGTAGCACCAGTATAGCCCCATTGAACATCCTTGTGTTTTGAGGATTCGTTTTTTGTATCAGACTGACAGGCTACGAGTAGGACAGTGCTTGCTACGAGAGAGACTAATCCAATTATCTTAAAACTTTTCTTATTCATTTGTCCTCCTTATACTCTTTAATCTTATAACAATGATAGTTTACGTGTTATTAGAAACCATCCGTTTGACAGTCATTGAGTATCGTTTCTCTAAGGTGCTTCTGAGAAGGAAGCGTTTGGAGATACCAAACGGAAACGCTTTTATTTTATAGCTAATCTGATAAAAAGTCAAATGTAGATTATAGTAGATTTAGAAAAATATAATGAAAACTAGCTTTTTGCAAAAATAAAAGAACCCGCTATTGCGAGCTCTTTAGTTATTTTATCCCAAAGCGTCGTCCATTGAAAGAACTTCGTGGAAGACACGTTGTGTCAATTCAGTTTTTTGTTCTGGAGTGAGGTATTTAGTGTTTACACAGTATCCAGAGATACGTACGATAACATCTTCACCGCTCATAATCTTTTCGTAAACGTCTGACAAGTCCATAACGTTCAAGTTAACGTGTTGTCCACCGTTTTCGAAGTATCCGTCAAGGATAGTTACGAGGTTGTCAACTTGTTCGTCGTGAGTCTTACCAAGGGCACGAGGTGATACTTGAGTAGTAAGTGAGATACCGTCAGCTGCATAACCGAAGTCAAGGCTTGCAAGTGAGTTCAAGTTTTGCAACCATCCACCTTTAGCTTTGTTAGATGGGTTAGCACCTGGTGAGAAGAATTCCAATTTAGACAAGTTCACTGAACCATCTTCGTTGAGGTATACCCCTTTGTGAACTGGAGAGTTACCAGTTTGTTTAGAGTAAGCAACGTTAGAAGTGATTGTAAGAAGTGAAACTGTAGCTTCTGCATCTTTGTAGAGTTTGTGGCTACGAAGACGAGTAGTGTAAGCTTCAATCAACCATTCTGCCAATTCGTTTGAACGTGGGTCATCTTCACCCCAACGTGGGTATTCACCGATTGTTTCGTAGTCGTAGATGTAGCCATCTTCGTCACGGATTGGTTTAACTGTAGCGTATTTGATTGCTGACAATGTATCAACAGTATTTGCGAAACCACAGATACCGAATCCCATGTTAGCACGTTGTTTAGTTGGCAAGAAGGCCATTTGAACAGCTTCGTAGTTGTACTTATCAGTCATGTAGTGGATGATGTTAAGGGCATCTACGTAAGTGTCAGTCAACCAGTCAAGAGATTTTTCGAAGTTAGCTTTAACAGTGTCAAAGTCAAGAACTTCATCACGGACTGGATCGATGTCAAATACTTTGTAGTCTTTATGAACATCGTCGTAACCACCATTCAAACCAGTAAGAAGGGCTTTAAGTACGTTAACACGAGCACCAAAGTATTGGATGTTGTGACGTTGTTCTTCGTTTTCTGGGTCAAGTGGTGATACACAACATGAGATACAGCTCATTTCACCGTATCCGTCTTTAGCCATAGTAGTTACACCTTCGTATTGGATAGAAGAGTGTTTGTGGCTCATGTGCATACAGTAGCGACGGAATGAGTAAGGCAATTTGTCAGTCCAAAGAACTGTCAAGTTTGGTTCTGGAGAGTTACCGATATTGTCAAGAGTGTTCAAGAAACGGTAGTCCATCTTAGTAACACGGTGACGTCCGTCAGCACCCATACCAGCCATAGAAGTTGTGATGAATGTTGGGTCACCTGAGTACAATTGGTCGTAAGCTTTTGTACGAGCAAACTTAACTGTACGAAGTTTCATAACGAAATCATCAACGAATTCTTGGATTTCTGATTCAGTGTAAGTACCACGAGCAAGGTCACGTTCTGCATAGATATCAAGAACGATTGGCACACGTCCAAGAGATGTAGCGGCACCGTTGATCACACGACATACTGCCATGAAGGCGATGTTTGTCCATTGGATAGCTTCTTTAGTATCGAAGGCTGGGCGACGAACATCTACACCGTAAAGGTCACCAAGGCGAACAACGTCTTGAAGTGCTTGGTATTGAAGGTTAACTTCTTCACGAAGACGGATAGTTTCTTCGTCGATTTCTTTGATAGCATTCCAGTCGTTAACTTTTTCTTGCATCAAGTAGTCAGCACCGTAAAGGGCAAGACGAGCATAAACCCCGATGATACGTCCACGTGAGTATGCATCTGGAAGACCAGTAACCGTGTGAGCGTGACGTGCACGACGGATGTTTGAAGTGTAAGCACGGAAGATACCATCGTTAACTGTAGTTACGTACTTTGTGAAAATTTCGTGTACAGCTGGGTCTGGTTCATAACCGTGTTCTTTCAAAGCAGTTTCCGCCATACGGATACCACCTTTAGGCATGAAGTTCAATTTGAAGAGCTCATCATTTTGGATACCATAGATAAGTTCATCTTCTTTTGAAATGTATCCTGCGTCAATGTCAGCGATTGAAGTTGGACGAGTATCCATTGGGAAGCGTCCTTCAGCTTCATAGCCTGCTTTAGTTTCATCTACGATTTTTTTAATTTTTAGAGAGCGTTCAGTTGGTCCTGCAAGGAAGCTTTCATCACCATCATAAGGTGTGTAGTTTGCTTGAACGAAACGTGAAACGCTAGCTTTTTCTTTCCAGTCAGTTCCTTTAAAGCCTTCCCACGCTTTTTCAAAAACATCTGTGTTAGTTTTAACCGTTGCCATAGTTTGGATCTCCTATAATTCTAGTAACAAAATCATCTGTTACATTCTCTAGAAGTATTCTATCACACAGTAACCGCTTACACAACTTTAAAACTGTGTTTTTAGAGACATTCTTTTATAATACAGTTTTGAAAACGACAAATCTGTATTATAAATTTCTGTTTTTTGGTAGATTTTGGTATCATAAGGGGAGAATGCTTTGTAGTCCCAAAGTTTTATGTGAAAAGCTTTACAATGAGATAAATCTGAGAAAGGAGGCAGGGAGCCATGTTAGAGTTTCCTCTAATAAATGATATCAGTCGGAAAATCATCCATATTGACATGGACGCCTTTTTTGCTCAGGTCGAGATGAGGGATGACCCCAGTCTTAAGGACAAACCGGTTATTATCGGTCACGATCCTAGAAAAACAGGGGGACGTGGTGTGGTATCAACCTGTAATTACGAGGCTAGAAAATATGGTGTCCATTCAGCCATGTCTTCTAAGGAAGCTTATGAACGTTGTCCAAATGCTGTCTTTATCTCAGGAAATTATAGTCATTACCGAGAGGTAGGAATGCAGATTCGTGAGATTTTTAAACGCTATACCGACTTGGTAGAACCTATGTCTATCGACGAAGCCTATCTTGATGTGACGCTAAATAAACTTGGTATCAAATCGGCGGTTAAGGTAGCCAAACTTATCCAGTATGATATCTGGCAGGAACTTCACCTGACTTGTTCAGCAGGCGTTTCCTACAATAAATTTATCGCCAAACTAGCTTCTGATTTTCAAAAGCCTGCTGGTTTGACGGTGGTGCTCCCAGAGGAGGCTCAGGAATTTTTGGAAAAGCTACCTATTGAAAAGTTTCATGGGGTGGGTAAAAAGTCAGTTGAACGTCTTCATGACATGGAAATATACACCGGTGCCGATCTTCTGAAGATTCCTGAGATGACGCTGATTGATCGTTTTGGACGTTTTGGATTTGATCTCTTCCGAAAGGCTAGAGGGATTTCCAATAGTCCTGTTAGGCCCAATCGTGTCCGTAAATCTATCGGAAGTGAGCGAACCTACGGCAAGCTTCTTTATAATGAAGATGACATCAAGGCTGAGTTGACTAAGAATGCTAGGCGGGTAGCTGAAAGTGCTCAGAAAAATAAAAAAGTCGGTCGAATTATTGTCATCAAGGTACGTTATTCGGATTTTTCGACCTTAACCAAGCGTATGACCTTGGACAAATCGACCCAGGATTTCGACACCATCGAAAGGATTGCCCATACCATTTTTGACCAACTGGAGGAAAATAGCAGTGGTGTTCGCTTGCTCGGTGTGACGCTGACGGGGCTGGAAGATCAAGAAGGCAGGCAATTGGACCTAGATGATTTGGAGTCATTATAATAGTAGAGTTTTGATTTTTTCTTTTGGAAAGTGACCTTGAAGAATTATCAGACCTATGCTATCTTAAATAGTAACTAAAAGAAATGAGGGAATAATCTTAATGAAAAAAGTTCTTACCTATTTAGGACTGATTCTGGCAGCTTGCTTGGTTCTCGTAGCTTGTGCTTCCAATAAGCCAGCTGAGAAGAAAAAAGCGACACCAACTCCGACAGAACGTGCCAAGGCTGATGCGACAGTTTTAATTGATACTATGCTTGGAAAATCTAGTAACGGTTTTTCAAAACTCTACGGTGAAAATTACGAAACCTGGACGGAAACGAAAGTCTTTGAAAAACAAGTTGCAGATACTATCGAAGAAAAGGGGTATACACCGGAAGAAAAGTATACGTTTAAATACATTGAAGGTTATGATGCTAAGACCCCAACTCAAGTGCTTTCTAAGTTCCTCAAGGTCCGTCGTAATATGATTGGTAAGATTCAGGACTATAAGCTGAAGGATGTCAAAGTTAAAGGAAATGAAGCGACAGTTACCTTTACTTCACGCTCTGTTAGTGCCTATGGTGCTGCAGCTGCTGTTCGTACTCTCCTTATGAGTCTCTATGACAACGACATTGACAAGTTGAAACAATGGAATCAAGCTGATAACAACGATGTGGAAAAAGGTAAAGCCAAAGATCTCACAACGAAATTCCTTTATGGTGAAAACTTTAACGGCGATTTGACACAATTTAAGGATATTGATAAAGAAATGGCCTATACCCCCTTGACCGGTGCTGATAATCTAGAAAAGACCTTCAAGCTAACCAAAGATGATGGAGGCAACTGGACGATTTCTATAGAAGATTATAAAGAGCTTGCCGAAGCCTTGGTTGACCATGATGAATCAGGAAGCAGAGCCGTTTACGCTGAACGCATCCATAAGAATTTGTCAGATTATCAACCTGAAGACAGTAGCGATTCAAGCAGTAAGTCATCAAGTAAGGATAAGTAGAGTTTTATTGCATTTGATGTTAAACATGTACGGAAAGCTTTTTTGGACGAGAAGAGTTGTCACACCAGTGGCAGCTCTTTTCTTATTGTTCGTTGTATCCATTCCCCCTATAACCATTTTCTATCACCACTTAGGTTTTTATTATTAGACGAGTTTGGAGGAAGATGGTAAACTGTTATCACTAACTATTAATGAAAGTATCGAGGATTATAGATATGAAAAAATGGCTTGCAGGTTTAGGGATTCTTGGCTTGTCGGTTTTGACTTTGGCTGCTTGTGGGAACAAGAGTGACAGTAAGGCATCTGGTGAAAAGCAGACGATTACTGTTGCGACAGACTCTGATACGGCGCCTTTCACTTTCAAAAAGGGTGATGACTTCAAGGGTTATGATATTGATTTGGTCAAGGCTATTTTCAAGGATTCGGACAAATATGAGGTCAAGTTTGTAACGACACCTTTTGATTCCATCTTGACAGGGGTGGATTCTGGACGTTATCAGATTGCGGCTAATGACTTCAACTACAATGAAGAACGTGCTCAGAAATATGGTTTCTCAGATCCGATTTCACGTTCTAACTATGCCATCACTAGTGCTGAGGGTACCAAGTATACTAGCCTAGATGATTTGTCTGGCAAGACAACAGAGGTGCTTCCTGGCTCTAACTATGCTCAGTTGCTTGAAAATTGGAACCATGCCAATGCGGACAAGACACCAATTACTATCAACTATGCTTCTAGCTCAACGGGTCTTTCAACACGTATTCAACACATTCAAGAAGGAAAGATTGACTTTATCCTTTATGATGCGATTTCGTCTGAGTACATTGTCAAAGATCAAGGTTATAAGCTAGCTGTAAACAAGATTAAAGACGATATCGGTATGAAGACTGATGGTCTTGAATATCTTCTATTCTCAAATGATAAGCAAGGTAAGGAACTCAAGACCTTTGTTAATAAGCGTATCAAAGAGCTTAAGAAGGATGGAACCCTTGCCAAACTCAGCAAGGAATACTTCGGTGGCGATTACGTCAGTGATTTGAAATAAGACTGATGAAGGTTGAGGTTGCCATCTCAGCTGTGGATTAAACACAAAGCTTTCTTTTGAGGCTTTCCTGAGGTGATGACGGACGTCAGCGACCTTCTTCGAAGTTCCATGACTAAGTTTTGAGCCTAAGGTCTCAAAACTTCCGAACACCTGAAACTTTAAAGTTTCAGGTGTTTTTCTCACGCCGGAAAGCCTCGGTTTATGCTCACTTTGTTCGTAAAATAAGGAATGAGTTCAAATCTTTTTGGTCTTAACAAGGTATTATTATCAGTGATATGATTTCCTTATCACTATGATAAGAAAAGACTATTTCACAGACTTTCTGAGTCGTGCTAAAATGAATACTATAAAATTATGATAAGATATTTGAATGGTTAGCACTAGGCTAACCTACTTTTTTAGAAAGAAAGGGCGACATTGTGAAAAAGAGTATAGAAGCATTTAATCGGTCACCTTGGTATCTCCAAGTTATCATTGGCTTGGTTGGTTTGGCAGTAGCTGTTGCTTTAGCCATTCCCTTGTCTTGGCTAGTAGAAATTCTTTGGGGCTATGTTTTGCAATTGATTACAATTGTCTTCAAGTGGATCTCATCTTGGATGCCAGCTGGTAAGCTCTTCTCATGGAAGGCAGTCTTTGATGCTGTTCCTAAGATTGTGGAACGCTTGCCTTTGACTTTGGGATTGACCATTGCAGGTGCTTTCTTCGGTTTGATTTTGGCCCTTGTCTTTGCGGTCGTTAAGATCAATCGAGTACGTATCCTTTATCCAATTCAAGCAGTTTTTGTAAGCTTCTTGCGTGGGACACCAATCCTTGTACAACTCATGTTGACTTACTATGGTATTCCACTCTTCCTTCGTTATTTGAATGGTGAATTTGGTTTGGATTGGAATATTAATGAGATTCCACCAGCTATCTTCGCGATTACAGCCTTTGCCTTTAACGAAGCAGCTTACATGAGTGAAACCATTCGTGCAGCGATTCAGGCTGTTGATGCTGGGGAAATCGAAGCTGCCCGTTCTCTTGGGATGACATCAGCACAGGTTTACCGTCGTGTTATTATTCCAAATGCGGCAGTTATTGCAACACCAAGCTTGATTAACAGTTTGATTGGTTTGACTAAGGGAACATCACTTGCCTTTAGTGCTGGTATCGTCGAAATGTATGCACAGGCTCAAATCTTGGGTGGTGCCGACTACCGTTACTTTGAACGTTATATCTCAGTTGCCCTTGTATACTGGGTAATCTCAATCTTGATTGAGTATATTGGTCGTTCAGTTGAAAATCACATGGCCATTAAGGCGCCTGAAGTGACTGACATTTCTGGAATTGGAGGTGACCGCTAATGATTAGTATCAAAAATTTGACCAAGGAATTTTCAGGTCAAAAGGTTCTCGATGGTATTGATATTGACATTAAAAAGGGTGAAGTTGTGGCTCTTGTTGGTGCCTCTGGTGCAGGGAAATCAACAATTCTTCGCAGCTTAAACTATTTGGAACAACCTGATTCTGGTACTATTACCATTGATGATTTCAAGGTAGATTTCGAAACAATTACCAAAGAACAAATCCTTACTCTTCGTCGCAAGTTGGCCATGGTTTTCCAACAGTTCAACCTCTTTGAACGTCGTACAGCCTTGGATAATGTTAAGGAAGGTCTTAAGATTGTTAAGAAACTTTCTGACGAAGAGGCTACTAAGATTGCGAAAGAAGAGCTTGCTAAGGTTGGGCTTTCTAATCGTGAAAATCACTACCCACGTCACTTGTCAGGTGGTCAAAAGCAACGTGTGGCCTTGGCCCGCGCCCTTGCAATGAAGCCTGATGTGCTCTTGCTTGACGAACCAACATCTGCTCTTGACCCTGAGTTGGTTGGTGAGGTTGAAAAATCAATCGCTGATGCAGCTAAGTCAGGTCAAACCATGATTTTGGTCAGTCACGACATGAACTTTGTTTATCAAGTGGCTGACAAGGTGCTCTTCCTTGAAAAAGGTCGTATCCTTGAACAGGGAACACCTGATGAAATCTTTAACCATCCAAAAGAAGAACGAACAAAAGAATTTTTCGCTTCTTATTCAAAACAATATCTTTAAGATGGGATTTTTGTTACAATAGAAAAGGTGGTGGGAGTGGGCGACATTTTAGTCCATAGTACAAGTCCCACAAGGATGATTAGGAACTTTTGAATGTTTCAAAGGCGACTATAGTCCAATCAGAGACTGCATCGAGCAGTTATTACTAGTCGAATTTAGGGGTTGGAGAATGTTATCTCAGCCTTTTCTATTTCTCACTTTAGGATGATTTATGTTATTAAATATTTTTAAATTTTACCTCTTAGGCCTTGTGATTGCTTTCTTTGTGTGCTTGGTGATTGGTGCCATTTGGCTTGGATGGCGTGCTTTACGTCGTGCGGACAAAACTGTGAAGGAGCGTCAAGGTGCCCTCTATGATGCTATTATGATGTCGATGGTGTCGATTCCCGTTTTGGCATTTGCTTTTATGGCGATTCTGATTGTGCTGAATGCATAATTCTAGCTTTGTTGGCACATTAGGTGTAAGATATCTCTACAAGAAAATCATATAAGGAGTTACTCATGTACGATACAATTGTTATTGGAGCTGGTCCTGCGGGGATGACTGCAGCACTCTATGCAGCACGTGCCAACCTTAAAGTGGCAACTTTGGAGCAAGGCGCTCCTGGTGGACAGATGAATAACACGTCTGATATTGAAAATTACCCTGGTTTTGAAAGTATTTCTGGTCCAGAATTATCAATGAAGATGTTCGAACCTTTGGAAAAATTGGGCGTTGAAAATCTTTACGGTATCGTGTCTGGTATCGAAGACAAGGGTGACTATAAAGTTGTCAAAACTGGTGATGAAGAGTACCAAACCAAGACAGTAATCATTGCGACTGGTGCCAAACACCGTCATATTGGTGTTGCTGGCGAAGAAGAGTACAATAGTCGTGGTGTATCTTACTGTGCGGTCTGTGATGGTGCCTTCTTCCGTAATCAAGACCTCTTGGTTGTTGGTGGTGGAGACTCTGCCGTTGAAGAAGGAATTTATTTGACACGCTTTGCCAATAGCGTGACCATTGTTCACCGTCGTGATGAATTGCGTGCTCAAAAGGTTCTTCAAGACCGCGCCTTCGCCAATGAAAAGGTTAAGTTTATCTGGGACTCAGTCGTTGAAGAAATCAAGGGTGATGACATCAAGGTTCGCAGTGTTGATATCAAGAATGTCAAAACTGGTGAGGTGACTAACCACGAATTTGGCGGTGTCTTCGTTTATGTGGGACTTGATCCTGTTTCAGATTACTTGACAGGTCTCGACATCACTGACCAGGACGGTTGGGTAATTACAGATGATAAGATGGCGACACGTATTCCTGGTATCTTTGCCATTGGGGATGTCCGTCAGAAAGACCTTCGCCAAATTACAACAGCCGTAGGTGATGGTGCCACAGCTGGTATCGAAGCTTATAACTACGTGACTGCACTTGGTGATAAGTAAAATGAATGAAAACTCGGGAGCTTCTCGAGTTTTTTGTGTTCTCTTGGGGGGATTTAGCTTGTCTAGTCCCCTTTGGACCAACATCTAAGTGTGATTTTTTGTTATAATAGAAAAGTCTTACTAAAAATCAGTAAAAACGAGGTGACCGACTTGCGTGTTGTAGCAGGTGAATTTGGCGGGCGTCCGCTTAAAACGTTAGAAGGCAAAACGACTCGTCCAACAACGGACAAGGTCAAGGGTGCCATTTTCAATATGATTGGTCCTTTCTTTGATGGAGGACGTGTTTTGGATTTGTTCTCGGGGAGCGGTAGTCTGGCCATTGAGGCAATTAGTCGTGGCATGTCTTTTGCTGTCCTCGTGGAAAAGGATCGTCGGGCACAGGCTGTTATCCAGGAAAATATTAAGATGACAAAGAGTGAGAAACAGTTCCAGCTTTTGAAGATGGATGCAGTACGTGCGCTGACACAATTGACAGGAAAGTTTGACTTGGTGCTTTTAGATCCACCTTATGCCAAAGAGCAGATTGTGGCCAATATTACTCAGTTAGAGGAGCAAGGACTCTTGGCTGAGGAAGTTATGTTGGTTTGTGAAACTGATAAGGCTGTGGACCTGCCTGAAGAAATTTCAAACTTTTGGATTTGGAAACAGAAAACCTATGGTATCAGTAAGGTGACCGTTTACGTGCGTTAGCCTTTTATAGGGAAGTTGTAGAAAGGAATGCTATGACAAAGATTGCTATGTTTACGGGGTCTTTTGATCCGATTACTAATGGGCATATGGATATTATTGCCAGAGCCAGCAAGCTCTTTGATGAGCTTTATATCGGTCTCTTTTATAATAAAAATAAGCAGGGCTTCTGGGATGTGGAGACTCGCAAGCGTATCCTGGAAGAGGTTGTGGCAGATCTTCCCAATGTCAAGATTATAACGGCCCACGATAGTCTGGCTGTAGATGTAGCTAGAGATCTTGGGGTGACTTATTTGGTTCGAGGCCTTCGTAATGCGACAGATTTCGACTATGAAGCCAATATGGATTATTTCAATAAGGGGTTGGCACCTGAGTTAGAAACAGTTTATTTGATTGCCAGTCATGAGGTAACACCAGTCTCTTCAAGTCGTGTGCGTGAGTTGATTTATTTTGAGGGAGACATTAGTTCTTATGTTCCTCAAGCAGTTGTTAAGGAAGTGGAGGCCAAGCGTGGCAAACAAGAACGAATCTAAATCACTATTAGGGAAACTTTGGCGGATTAAGTGGTGGTTGTTAAGTATTTTTACGGTACTTTTCCTCCTATTTGCCCTCTTTTTCCCGCTAAATAATTATTATGTTGAGCTTCCGGGTGGTGCTTTTGATACCAAGGAAGTCTTGACTGTAGATAAGAAAGCTGATGATTCAAAAGGATCCTACAATTTTGTGGCAGTGGCTCAAACCAAGGCGACTTTGGCCTTGATGCTCTATGCTCAGCTTAATGATTTTGCAAAGCTTCAAACAGCTGAAGAGGCAACTGGAAATTACTCTGATGAAGATTTCATGCGTATCAACCAATTTTACATGGAGACTTCCCAAAACCAAGCGATTTATCAGGGCTTGACTCTGGCCGGTAAGGAGGCTAGCTTGGAGTATATGGGTGTCTATGTGCTTCAGGTGGCTGATGATTCTAGCTTCAAGGGTGTCCTCAATATTGCGGATACGGTGACAGCTGTCAATGGCAAGACCTTTGATAATTCTGCTGACTTGATTAAATACGTTCAAGGACTTAAGCTGGGTTCAAAAGTCAAGGTCACTTATACGACAGATGACAAAGAAAAGACTGCCACTGGTAAGATTATCAAGATTGCCAATGGTAAAAATGGTATTGGTATCGGTTTGACAGATCATACCGAGGTCAAAAGTCCTGAAAATGTGAAGTTTAAACTTGATGGTGTTGGCGGCCCAAGTGCGGGTCTTATGTTTACCTTAGCTATTTACGATCAGGTGTCTGGTCAAAATCTTAAGGCTGGTCGTAAGATTGCTGGAACAGGAACCATTGAAAAGGATGGTTCTGTCGGTGATATCGGTGGTGCCTACCTTAAGGTGAAATCAGCGGCTGATAGTGGTGCAGACATTTTCTTTGTACCAAATAATCCGGTAACCAAGGAAATGAAAAAGGCTGATCCGGATGCCAAAACCAACTATCAAGAGGCCAAGGAAGCTGCCAAGAAACTGGGAACCAAGATGAAAATCGTCCCTGTTAAAACAGCTCAAGAAGCCATTGATTATTTGAAAAAGACTAAATAAGAAGAGAGAGTAGGGCAGGCAGAAATCCATGATTTTTGTCTGAGTCTTACTCTCTTTTTTAGGTCAAAGTGTTATAATAGTCTTTATGAAAAAACGTTATAGAACAGTCAATGATTACTATCGTGAAATTTTTGGCGAAAAGATTTTCAAACTACCAATAGATGCGGGTTTTGATTGTCCCAACCGTGATGGCACAGTGGCTCATGGTGGCTGTACCTTTTGTACGGTATCGGGGTCTGGGGACGCCATTGTAGCTCCTGAGGCACCGATTCGTGAGCAGTTTTACCATGAGATTGACTTCATGCACCGCAAGTGGCCAGAAGTTCAGAAATATCTGGTTTATTTTCAAAACTTTACCAATACCCACGCGCCGCTTGAAGTTATCAAGGAACGCTACGAACAGGCTATCAATGAGCCTGGTGTTGTTGGTATCAATATCGGTACCCGCCCAGACTGTTTGCCAGATGATGTGATTGATTATCTGGCAGAACTCACAGAACGTATGCATGTGACCGTTGAACTTGGCTTGCAGACGACTTATGAAGAAACGTCAGAACTCATTAACCGAGCACACAGCTATGATCTTTATGTGGAGACGGTTAAGCGTGTGCGTGAGCGTGCGCCAAAGGCTGAGATTGTGTCGCATCTGATTAATGGGCTGCCAGGGGAAACCCACGAGATGATGGTGGAGAATGTTCGCCGTTGTGTGACGGACAATGACATTCAGGGGATTAAACTCCACCTCCTCCACCTGATGACCAATACGCGTATGCAAAGGGACTACCACGAGGGTCGTCTTAAATTGCTGAGTCAGGAAGAGTATGTGTCCATCATCTGTGACCAGTTGGAAATCATCCCTGAGGATATCGTCATTCATCGAATCACAGGTGATGCACCGCGAGATATGTTGATTGGTCCTATGTGGAGTCTCAACAAATGGGAAGTCCTCAATGCCATTGACAAAGAGATGGAACGTCGTGACTCATGGCAAGGGTGCAAAGTAGCTAACGAGAAGGAGGAAAAAGCATGATTAAACGACCAATTCATCTGTCTCATGACTTTCTAGCAGAAGTGCTGGATGATGAGAGTGTTGCTGTCGATGCAACCATGGGAAACGGTAATGACACAGCCTTTCTGGCTGGTCTTGCCAAGAAGGTTTATGCCTTTGACGTGCAGGAGCAGGCGCTCGAAAAGACTCGTCAACGCTTGTCGGACTTGGAAATTGAAAATGCGGAACTCATTTTAGATGGTCATGAAAATCTGGACCGTTATGTCACGGAACCGATTCGTGCAGCTATTTTCAATCTGGGCTATCTGCCATCTGCAGATAAGAGTGTTATCACCAAACCCCACACGACTCTTGAGGCCATTGAGAAAATTCTTGACCGCTTAGAGGTGGGTGGTCGTTTAGCTATTATGATTTACTATGGTCATGATGGCGGCGATATGGAGAAGGATGCTGTGCTTGAGTACGTTATCGGTTTAGATCAGCGTGATTTTACAGCCATGCTTTACCAACCCCTCAATCAAATTAATACCCCACCATTTTTGGTGATGTTGGAGAAATTACAATGATTACAGATATTAAAGAAAAACTTGCAAATATGCAGGCCAAATATATAGATAAACAGGGCGATGAGGACACTTTGAAGAAGGTCGATAATCGTAAAACAGCTAAAATTAAGAAGAAACTAGCTAGTCTTGAGGTCGAACGTTGTCATAAACTTTTGGCCAAGGAAGACGTGACTGCTATTGATAAAAAGATTAGTAAGCAAAAAGAATTATTCTCAAATTGTTGCCATAAGGAAGGGTAGGAGGAGCTATGCATTTATCATTAGCTTTGCTTGTTCTTCTTTTTAGCTTGATATTATCGAATGTTATCAATCGTGTTTTCCCTCGTCTGCCCTTACCCTTGATTCAAATTATTTTTGGAGTGGGTATCAGTTTACTTTTTAAAGGGAAAGCTTTTGAGCTTGAAACAGAACTTTTTCTAGCATTTATTATTGCTCCTTTGCTGTTTCGTGAAGGTGGAGAGAGTGATATTACTAGTATTTTACGCAACTGGAAGTTGATTCTATTTTTGATATTTCCAGTGATCTTTGTCTCTACGCTAGGAATCGGTTATCTTGCTAAGGCCGTCTTGCCTGCTGCGGTGCCTTTGTCTGCCTGCCTAGCCATTGGGGCGGCCCTTGGACCAACGGACTTAGTGGCCTATTCAGCTATTTCTAAACGTTTCAGTTTTCCAAAGTGGATTAGCTACATTTTGCAGGGGGAAGGTCTTCTAAACGATGCCTCTGGCTTGGTTGCCTTTCAGGTGGCAGTGACCGCTTTGACGACAGGTGCCTTCTCCCTACTTGGTGCGAGCTGGAATTTGCTTATTTCTGTGCTTGGTGGTTTTTTAGTTGGCTTGATTACAGCCTTATTTAATCGCCTCTTTTTGACCATTTTGGACAATATGGATGCTGCAGATGTTACAGGTGCCCTCTTACTAGAGTTAGTATTACCGATTTCTTCTTACTTTGTCGCTGAGGAAATTCATGCTTCTGGAATTATTGCTGTGGTAGTAGCAGGGATCTCGCTTGCCAGTCGTTTCAAAAAAATCACCGTTTTTGATGCCAAGCTGGATAATGTTTCCCATACGATTTGGGGAACCATTACCTTTATGCTTAATGGCATGGTCTTTTTCCTCTTGGGTACGGAACTGCCGAGCTTGGCAGCTCCAGTGCTACGTAGTAGTACCTACGATAATCTCTGGATGCTTCTTGCTATCATCCTCTTAACAGCGACTATGTTTGGCATTCGCTTTGTTATGATTAGTGCAGTTTTTGCCCAAAGATCTTGGCGGACTAAACGACCATTGAAGAAAATCTGGAAGAGTGCTACTCTTTTAACCTTTTCTGGTGTCAAAGGAACAGTTTCGATTGCAACCATTCTTTTGCTTCCGGTTGCCAATATGACTGCTCTGGAACATAGTCTCTTGCTCTTTACAGTAGCGGGTGTAACCTTATTGAGTTTCTTAACTGGTATCTTAGTCCTACCTAAGTTAGCCACTGGACCAGCTCACACGACCAACCATTATATGCAGATTGCCATTCTCAATGATGTGGTTGGAGAGCTAGAGAAGGACCTCAAGCAGTCTAAACATCAAGGGGCTATCTATGCGACTATTGACAATTATAACCAACGCTTGGAAAATCTAATCTTGGAGCAGGAATCCAATAATGTCAAAGAAGAGTTGGCTAATATCCGTGTCATGATTATGGAAATCGAGAGTGAAGGTCTGGAATATGCCTACAAGAAGGGCAAGATTTCTGAACTCGAATATAACCTTTATCAACGTTATATCAAGGGGTTGGAGCGTCGTATCAACCGTGGCTTTGTTTCTAGTCTTTCTTATGCCTTCGTTGTCTTTGTGCGTGGTCTTCGTCGACTCTTACACTTGGTTTTAACCTTTAGGTTTAGCCTTGATCATGATGAAATTCTGCGTGTTACTCGTTTGACAGAGGAGAATCGTGACCATATAGCTGAGGTATATTTGACAAATACGGAGCAAATTTTGGAAGCCTTAAGTAACTTGGAAGGTGTCTACCACTCAGACCTCTTGTCTTATATGAAACGTAGTCGTCTTCAGGAAGCTGAAATCATCCAATCAGGAGCCTTTGTAGAGCGGGTTATCACCCACCTCAATCCGGACAATATCGATGAAATGTTGCGTGGTTATTATTTGGAACGCAAGGTTATTAACGAGTATGAGCAGGCCGAACTGATCTCTAGCCGTTATGCCAAGCAGCTTCGTAAGGAAGTCAATACTTTGGAGGATTACTCTCTTAAAGAAACTAGCAATACTTTAACCTATGATATGATTAATCTTGCTCGAGGTCGAGCTTAAGCAAAGAATTTATAACACAAAAAAGCCAAATTTCCTTGGCTTTTTTTAATGTCTCTTTTTTTCCGTCTCATGGTTTGGAAAAAGAAAGCCTAGTCCTAGGCATGTTAGGATTCCTGCTACAATCAGAATACCATTTGAGATAGGGAGTATGTCATAGATTGCATTAGCAATCATTAAACCAATCAAAGTACTCATGAGGCTAGATTTATAGTCTTTTTTGATAAGATTTTCTATTGCAAAGAAGGCAAATAGAACAACAGGAAATAGTGGCCAAAGCGACACCTCCATTTTGGGGAAGCCGAGAATACTGTACGTGATAACTGTTACAGCTGTAGCAATTAATCCAAAACCTATTACTTTAGTCATTTTTTTACCTCGTTTTCTATGTCTGAAAGCTATTTTGCTTTAACACCTACTAAGTTATCAAAAGGCTACCTCGCAGACAATATCATATGTCTATGTGGTTAATTCTAGGCTCTATTCGGCCAAAAAAGAGCGTCTTATGATCAAGTAAAGAAAAGGGAAAATATTTTACCATATAAATAAAACGCTTATACAAAAAAGAGTATAATGGTGTTGAAAGATGTTTTCTCTAAGATTAAATGAAAGGCGGGGTGGTTGTATGTCTAGAAAAATTCATTTTTATATACTTATCTTTTTTGAAGTATTATTGGCTCTTTCTATGCTTAGGTCTTATGGTTTGCATTTTGAGTATGAAACGCTCAATTCTGTATCCTTACTAAGTTCTCAATTTCCACAGCAACTCTTTTTAGTCTGGTTTGTTTTTAGGCTTATGAAGGACAAGCGGAAAGTTGAGGGCATCTTAGCTGTGCTTGCCTTCCATGTTTGTCAGCTAGTTACCTATTTCATAATACCAGCTTCCATTTTTAAGCCCTGGTTGGTTTCACCAGTTTTAACTGTTATTTGCCTAATTTGGCTTGTCATTACGATTAGGAAGACAGAGCTTCCAACACTCTTAGCCTCCTTTAAAAGCCCTTCAGCTTGGCAGTCCTCCGTTCCTATCCTTGGCCTAGGAATGGCTGCTGTGGTATGGAGCACACACTATATTAATATTGATTTAGATGATTTAAGTAGTCTTACTTACATACTGTATCCAATACTAGAGTGTGCGAGTATCTTCTTATTCCTTAACTTGATGACTGAAGAAAGCCAAAGGAAATTAAGAATCTCTTCAATACTTATCATAGTCATTAGTTTACTTGAGCTGATTTATGGATTTTTGGTTGACCATATTATTACTGATGTCTCTCTTTTTCTTCTAGTAGTATCATTCTATCTTGTCTATCGTGTAAACGGCAACGCTTCCACACTAGTTGAAAAATGGCAGAAGAAGTACGGTTTTGAGGCGAGTGAGGATGACCTACTGGAGGAGAAAAGAACCAAACCAGTAATTGAAAAGCGTAAGGTTTATGATTATGCGGAGAGCCAAAGACAACCAAATCCTCAAAGTCTTCATTCTCCTTGGCTTTGGACCGCTTTTATTCTATCCTTGAGGAATTTAGTTTTTAATATAATTGCAGTTTTCAATTATCCTACTGATGAAACCAATCCCTTAGCAGGTATCGGTTGGTTTATGTACTTCATCGTGATGATTCCATTAATTATTATTCCTACTGTGATGCTTCCAAATGCCATAAGAACTGCTGACAAAAACCGTCTATATATAGTTGCTATGTTATTTATTTTAGTTGCAAGAAGCTCTATAGAACAGCTCATCGTTCCAGCCTTAATTTTGTACGGTGTATCGAAAATAAAAGAGGAGTAGCCATAAAACAACAAGTCCCCTAGACCTAGTCTGGGGGACTTGTTGTTTTGATGTTGTTTTAGAATTGGCTCTAAATCAAGTTAATTTATGACTTGTCTCTATAAAAGAGGGTTAATGTAAAAACGATGGTCGTCAATTGGGATAATTTGAACAGGATTTTGGTAGAAGTCAGCTAGAACTTCCGGTGTGATAATATCGTTTTTTGATCCTTGTGCCACGATTCTTCCCTGACGGAGTAGGAGAATGTGGTCCATTTTTTCAGTAATCTCTTCAGCGTGGTGGGTGACGTAAAGAACCAATGGAGCATGTGGAAGCGAGGTGATACGGTCAATCTGACGTAAAAGTTTTTCGCGGGCAAATAGGTCCAAGCCAACAGTCGCTTCGTCAAGGATAATGATGTCAGGATCTTCCATGAGACTGCGAGCAATCAAACAAATTTGTTTTTCTCCTTGAGACAGGCCATGGTATTTACGACCTATCAAATCTCCAGCACCAAGTGAGGTCAGCATGTCCTTGGCTTCTTGCAACTCCTTATCCCCATATGCCTTGTAGAGGATTGAGCTCTTGTATTTACCAGTAAGGACGATTTTTTCAGCAGTCATATGCTTAGGCAAACGCTCAGTGATGAAGGAGCTGACGATACCGATATGTTGACGAAGACCTGTGATGTCTCCATTCCCAAAGGTGTAGCCTAGTATCTCAGCCTTTCCCTCAGAAGGGAAGAATTCAGCTGTCAACAAACGTAGGAGGGTTGATTTTCCAGCACCGTTAAGTCCCAGGATAGCCCAGGTTTGTCCTTTTTCAACTGTCCAGTTAAGGTCAGACAAAAGTGTTTTTCCTTGGCGGGCCAAGCTGACATTTTCTAAGCGTATAAGTGACATAAGTCTCTCCTTCGATGATAAATTACTCTAATTATAGCATAAAATAGGAACCTATATTGGAAAATTGTGATATAATGGAAGTCAGAATTTTTTTAGAGGAGAAGATAAAATGGAAGACTCTAGTGGTCAGTCCTTATTATTTCAATTTATTTTATTATTAATTTTAACCTTGCTTACGGCCTTTTTCTCAGCGTCTGAGATGGCTTTAGTATCACTAAACCGTTCACGTGTGGAACAAAAGGCTGAAGAAGGCGACAAGAAATTTATTCGCCTGCTCAAGGTTCTTGAAAATCCCAATAACTTCTTATCAACTATTCAGGTTGGTATTACTTTTATCAGTCTTTTGCAAGGGGCCAGTCTCTCTGCGTCACTAGGTGCAGTGATAGCGACTTGGTTTGGTCATGCGGCTTGGGCTAAGACAGCGGGTAGCATGATTTCTTTGGTTGTCTTGACCTATATCTCTATCGTTTTTGGAGAACTTTATCCAAAACGTATCGCTATGAATCTCAAGGAAAATCTAGCCATCTACTCGGCACCTGTCATTATTGTTACAGGTAAGATTGTTAGTCCCTTTGTTTGGATTCTTTCGGCGTCAACCAATCTTTTGTCTCGTTTGACACCTGCTACCTTTGATGATGCAGATGAGCAGATGACACGTGATGAGATTGAGTACATGTTGACCAAGAGTGAGGATACGCTTGAGGCTGAAGAAATTGAAATGCTCCAGGGGGTATTCTCTCTTGATGAATTGATGGCGCGTGAGGTTATGGTCCCTCGTACAGATGCCTTCATGATTGATATTGAAGACAACACTCAAGAAAATATCCAAGCTATTCTCAAGGAAAGTTTCTCTCGTATTCCTGTTTACGAAGATGACAAGGATAAGATTATCGGTGTCATTCATACCAAAAACCTTCTAAAAGCAGGTTTTGAACTTGGTTTTGAAAATATCAAACTTCGTCGAATCATGAATGAACCACTCTTTGTTCCTGAGACTATCTTCGTAGATGATCTCTTGGCAGCCTTTCGTAACACCAATAATCAGATGGCTATCTTGCTTGATGAATACGGTGGCGTTGCTGGTCTTGTTACCTTCGAGGACCTTTTGGAAGAAATCGTTGGTGAGATTGACGACGAAACAGATAAATCTAGTGTGGAAGTTCGTGAAATTGGTGAGAATACCTATATTGTCGAAGGAGCTATGACTCTTAACGACTTCAATGAACATTTTGATACAGAACTTGAGAGTGATGATGTTGATACTATTGCAGGTTATTATTTGACTGGTGTGGGAGCCATCCCAACTCAAGAAGTCAAGGAACACTATGCAGTTATCAACAAGGACAAACACCTCGAATTTATCAATGATAAGGTTAAGGATGGTCGTGTAACCAAACTTAAGGTAATCATCACGGCAGCTCCGGAAGATGCAGAAGAATAGTTTTCTACATGTTTTTATTAGAAAATATTGGAACTTAAAAGCGACTATTTACTAATTAGGCACTTTCTCTCATTATGAGTGAAAGTGCTTTTTCTTATCTATCTTGGAATATCAGCTTATCAAAATAATAAGATTAGAAGACGCCTGTAAAGTACGGCATAAAGCCTTTTTTACCTATCAAAACTGCCAGACTATGTCAGAAAAACAACCATAATTTTGAAGACACTCTAACATATTTCAGTGTATTGATAGATTTAGAATAAAAATAAATAAGATTTTAATTAAAACAGTCTTTTATTACTTTTTTATGGTAGAATATAAATTAACTGATAAATGAAAAAAGGAGAATCTTAATGGCTTCTAAAAAATCTATATATAGTAGCTTGCTTTTACTCACCCTTACCCTAGGAGCTTTTGTACCAGTAACTTCTTTTGCGGACGATGGTATTGCGACAAATGATGCTGTTCTTACACAACCAACGACAGATCATGCAGCAACTGGTCCTTCAACAGCCCCAAGTGATGGTGACTTGGCTCGTAGCAATGATTCAAACACAGGTGCGGCAACGCCAGCAACACCAACACCTACAGTTCCTGAAGTACCAGCTGAGCCAACAACACCAGCAACTCCAGAAACACCTGCGACACCGGCTCCAACAGCTGATTCATCAACAAAACCAGCTGATAAACCAGCCGATAAGCCGGAAGACCCAGCTTCAGCAACTGATAAAGGGACAAGCGAAGCACCTCAAAACCCTGAAACTCCAGCAGTGAATGTTAATGGACAACCTGTTGTTACTGTAACACCAACAGCTCCAGTTATCACTGCAGCTGGTCAAACAATTGTGTCTACACAAAACAGCCAAATTGTCATCGCTAACACTGATGGTACAACAAGTGTTGTCGCTCCTGAAGCAGTAGGATTCAAAGTGAATGCTGACGGTACTTTGACTGGTAAAGATGCTAAAGGTAAGGAAGTTACACTTCCTAAGACTGGTGAAGCATCAACAGTAATCTTGACATTGGCAGGAACATTTTTCCTTGCTGCTGCAGCCTTTTTGGGGCTTAAGAGACGTGCCTAATAATATAGATGATAAAAGACTGGATTTTTCCAGTTTTTTTGTTTTTCTTCTGGTATAGTATAGATATCATTTAATTTTAGATGTATTATAGTATAACCTTTGCTTGAATTCAGGCAGATATGGAGCATGTTTCCGATAAAAGAGGTATAATAAAAACATGTAAAAAGCGTTTACAAGGAGGCTGCCATGGCAGAAATTGATTACAGTCAGGTGACTGGACTTGTTCATTCAACCGAAAGTTTTGGATCCGTAGATGGTCCGGGTATACGTTTTATTGTTTTCATGCAAGGCTGTAAGATGCGTTGCCAATATTGTCATAATCCAGATACTTGGGCTATGGAGTCAAATAAGGCTGTTGAACGTACGGTTGAAGATGTCTTAGATGAGGCTCTTCGTTTCCGTCATTTCTGGGGTGAGCATGGTGGTATCACTGTATCAGGTGGTGAGGCCATGCTTCAGATTGATTTTGTCACTGCCCTCTTTACAGAGGCTAAGAAGCTAGGAATTCACTGTACGCTTGATACTTGTGGGTTTGCTTACCGCAATACTCCTGAGTATCATGAAGTTGTTGACAAACTTTTGGCTGTAACTGACTTGGTTCTACTGGATATCAAAGAGATTGATCCTGAACAACACAAGTTTGTGACCCGTCAACCTAATAAGAATATCTTGGAATTTGCTCAATATCTGTCTGATAAACAAGTTCCAGTCTGGATTCGCCATGTCTTGGTACCTGGTTTGACAGACTTTGACGAACACTTGATTAAGCTCGGCGAGTTTGTAAAGACCTTGAAAAATGTTGATAAATTTGAAATCCTTCCCTACCATACAATGGGTGAGTTCAAATGGCGTGAGCTCGGCATTCCCTATCCTTTGGAAGGGGTCAAACCACCAACAGCAGATCGTGTCAAAAATGCCAAAGCTCTCATGCACACTGAAACGTATCAAGAGTATAAAAATCGTATCGGTGTTAAAACCTTGGATTGAAAAAGAACCTCTTGACAAGGGCTTTTTAACTTTGCTATTATTTAAGGAGCAATAAAGAGCAGGTAAATTATGTTTCGTATTTTAAAATTTGATGATGACTTTGTTTATCTCAGTCATCCTGACGGGCGACTT
Source organism: Streptococcus sp. 449_SSPC (assembly GCF_001073005.1). Classification (NCBI taxonomy): domain Bacteria; kingdom Bacillati; phylum Bacillota; class Bacilli; order Lactobacillales; family Streptococcaceae; genus Streptococcus; species Streptococcus sp. 449_SSPC. Next base: position 68,113 of record NZ_JVGR01000022.1, on the reverse strand, counting down.
AAGAAAATAGATCGCAAGCTTTTTGATTTTGATATAAAATTAGGAGACCGTATTGATGTCTACCAAGATGGGGACTTGACCGTTGTTACTCCGGCAGAAGTTCAAACGGACTTGAGCTTAGAGGGAGACAAATCTGTTAAATCACATCTCTTGCAAGGAATTTTAGATCTTTTCCTTGAGACTCTTAATATTCACAACAATCATTTGGGTGACTTGAAGAAGATTTTTACGCAATTATTGATTACACTCTTCATGGCTTGGAGCTTGCTAGGTGTTATTCTGGTTGAGATTCTTCTTTTCGCAGAATCGATTATTGTTTTCCTATGGAGACTCTTAGTTCGTCTTATTAAGTGGATGCATATTAAAGACAACACTAAGGTCTTGATTGATGAGACGCAAAAACGTCATGCTAAGCGTGAGCGTCAAAAAGCTCAAAGACTTGAGCAGGAAAGACGTCGTCAGGAAGAGCTAGAAGAACGTGAATACCTTCGTGAAACAGAACGTCAAAAGGAACTCATGATTGTTGAAGCTAGCCTTAGTCAGGAAGCAGAGCGTGAGAGCCTTTCAACTAGCCTTGCTTTGGAGCAAGCAGGTGCCTCAAGTCAATCTGCTAGTGAAGACTTGGTCGAAGAAAGCCAGTCAACTTCAGAGTCTGAAGTGATGTCTGAATCAGCAAAGTCTGAAAAATAGAACAAAAAAGAACTGAGAGTTAAAATCTCAGTTCTTTTTTTGTATGAGAAAAGCACCAGAGGTGCTTGTGAGAGGTGACTAAAGTGTTTTTTCAGAGTCACGAACAATGAGCAAGTCAACTTTTGCGTGACGGAGAATGTATTCAGAAGATGAACCAATAAGCAAGCGTTCAAAAGTATTGAGACCAGTGGCACCAACCATAATAAGGTCAACATTTTCCTTATCAGGGATATCAACAGCCAAGAGGCTCTTAGGATTACCGAACTCAATAACTTTGCGAATCTTGGTTAAACCAGCTTCTCTGGCTTGGCGTTCAAAGTCAGCCAAAACAGCTTTAGCTTCGTCTTCTAGTTTTTCATAGATATAAGAGTCGAAAGTCGCAACGCTTTGAAGGGCGCGTGTATCGATAACGTGTACCAATAGTAACTGAGCATTATTACGTTTTGCAACGTGCACACCTTTAATAAAGGCCAGTTCTGATTCGTAAGAACCGTCGACAGCTACCATAATACGTTCATATTGTTGAGACATAAGCTCTACCTCCTATCTTTAGCTTTATTATACTCCTTTAATCTAAAAAATGAAAGCGTTGTTATAGATTTTCTGAAATCTTTTTTTGACTGCTTACTTTAGGACGCTCTTAGTAATGTGAAGATTTCAGTATTATCTAAAAATTGAAGATTGCTTGAAAAAGAGGTATAATACAATCTGTTATTAGCTTCGTAAGAAACATGATAATTAAAAAAGAGGAAGAAAAGTCTTCAGAAATGATACCAAATGGCCAAGCCTAAAGTTGGTGTCAATAAAAGTGGAAATCCCCATCAGGTGTTGAATTTTCTTATTTTCTGCTAGATGTATCTACTTTTAGTATCTTTTGAAAGGATTAACTTATGAAAACATTTGATAAATCATCAAAGTTGGATCACGTTGCCTATGATATTCGTGGACCAGTTTTGGATGAAGCCAACCGTATGATTGCCAATGGTGAAAAGATTCTTCGTCTTAATACAGGAAATCCTGCGGAATTTGGCTTTACAGCACCGGATGAAGTCATTCGTGATTTAATTATGAATGTTCGTAACAGTGAAGGGTATTCGGATAGTAAGGGGATTTTCTCAGCTCGTAAGGCGATTATGCAGTATTGCCAGCTAAAGGGATTCCCAAATGTAGATATTGATGATATTTATATTGGTAATGGTGTTTCAGAGATGATTTCCATGTCTATGCAGGCTTTGCTTGATGATGGAGATGAGGTCTTGGTCCCAATGCCAGACTATCCTCTTTGGACAGCTTGTGTCAGTCTAGCAGGCGGTAATGCCGTACACTATGTCTGTGATGAAAAATCTAACTGGTATCCAGATATTGATGATATCAAATCAAAGATTACGTCAAATACTAAGGCAATTGTAGTCATCAATCCTAATAATCCTACAGGTTCACTCTATCCTAAGGATGTCCTTGAACAGATTGTGGATATTGCTCGACAAAATGATTTGATTATCTTTGCGGATGAGATTTATGACCGCTTGGTTATGGATGGTAAAAAGCATACTGCGATTGCGAGCCTTGCACCAGATGTTTTCTGTGTGTCTATGAATGGTCTTTCTAAGTCTCACCGTATCTGTGGTTTCCGTGTAGGTTGGATGGTTCTCTCTGGACCTAAAAAGAATGTCAAAGGCTATATTGAAGGGCTTAATATGTTGGCCAACATGCGTCTTTGTGCTAATGTGCTCTCTCAGCACGTTATTCAGACTTCACTTGGTGGCTACCAATCCGTGGATGAACTCTTGATCCCTGGTGGGCGTATCTATGAACAACGTGAGTTTATCACGAATACCGTAAACGCTATTCCAGGCCTCTCAGCTGTTAAGCCAGATGCAGGGCTTTACATCTTCCCTAAGATTGACCGTAACATGTATGATATTGAAGATGATGAAGAATTCTGTCTTCGTCTCTTGAAGAAGGAGAAGGTTCTCCTAGTTCCAGGTAAAGGCTTTAACTGGAATGAACCAGATCACTTCCGTATTGTCTACCTTCCTCGTGTGGAAGAGTTGGCTGATCTCGGTAACAAAATCGAACGAGTCTTGTCATATTACAAGCGTTAATTTCTTAAAAAACTGGACAAAAAGGCTTGTCCAGTTTTTATTGTCTCTAAAAAGAGGATGTATTTGAGCAAAATCCGAACATTTTTCCTAAAAATGCCATAATATACTTAATATAATGAATAGTAGAATAATAAATAATTTTCAGACAATTGTTTGCAATTTCTAGGTTAAGTGTGCTATAATAGTAGGGCTAGTAGGTCTTGACGCAGAAGATTAGTACAAGGCTTGATATTATTATGATTACAATAGAAAGTGAAGACAATAAATATGGCAAATTTGCTGGCTAAAACACGTAAAATTACATCTATCTTGCAACGCTCAGTAGACAGCTTGGAAGGAGATCTTCCATATAACAATATGGCTGCTCAATTGGCGGATATCATTGATTGTAACGCTGCTATCGTTAATGGTGGTGGTGCTCTCCTTGGTTTTGCCATGAAGTACAAAACCAACAATGATCGTGTAGAAGAGTTTTTTGAAGCTAAACAACTTCCAGAAGAATACACACGTGGAATCAGCCGTGTTTATGACACTCAAGAAAACATTGGTATTGACAGTGACTTGACCATTTTCCCTGTGGAATCAAAAGATGACTTCCCAGATGGTTTGACTACAATTGCCCCTATCTATGGTGGTGGGATGCGTCTTGGTTCTTTCATCATTTGGCGTAACGACCATGATTTTGTGGATGAAGATCTTATCTTGGTTGAGATTGCCTCTACGGTTGTTGGTTTGCAGTTGTTGAACCTTCAAACAGAGAACTTGGAAGAAACAATTCGTAAACAAACAGCTATCAACATGGCAATTAATACCTTGTCTTACTCAGAAATCAAGGCAGTTTCAGCTATCTTGAATGAGTTGGACGGTTTGGAAGGTCGCTTGACAGCGTCTGTTATCGCTGACCGTATCGGAATTACACGTTCAGTTATCGTTAATGCCCTTCGTAAGTTGGAATCAGCTGGTATTATTGAGAGCCGTTCACTCGGTATGAAAGGGACTTATCTTAAAGTCCTTAACGAAGGTATCTACGATAAATTGAAAGAATACGAATAAGAAGAATACTGAAAGAAAGTGAGGTAGGAGGAAACTGCCCCACTTTTTTAAAAGGAGAAAGTAATATGACAAAGGCATTGATCTCAATTGATTACTCTTATGATTTTGTGGCAGATGATGGGAAGTTGACGGCTGGAAAGCCTGCCCAAGCCATTGAAGACCGCATTGCCCAGGTAACTCAAGAGGCCTATGACAATGGGGACTATATCTTCGTTGCTATGGACCGACATGATGAGGGAGATACCTTCCATCCTGAAACCAAGCTCTTTCCACCGCACAATATTGCAGGGACGTCTGGGCGAGAACTTTATGGTAAGTTAGCTGGTGTATATGATGCTATCAAGGATGATAATCGTGTCTTTTGGATGGATAAGAGACACTATTCAGCCTTTTCGGGAACAGATTTAGATATTCGTTTGCGTGAGCGTCGTGTGACGACAGTTGTTTTGACAGGAGTTTTAACAGATATTTGTGTGCTGCATACAGCCATTGATGCCTATAATTTGGGCTATGATATCGAGGTTGTAGCAAGTGCAACAGCTTCCTTGACGCCTGAAGCTCATGACTTTGCTATCGGGCATTTTAAGAATGTGCTTGGAGCAACAATTGTGGAGTAAGAAGATTTATGATCGAGAGTAGGAATCTGTCCTACTCTCGTTTTTTTGTCAAAATCATAGGATAGTATCAGTTTTTCGTAGTTTACTATAAGAAAACGATTCCAGATTAGTATATACTATTACTGAAATAATCTTGAATCATAAAGAGGTAGAACAATGACTAAAAAAATGACTTTTCCTGATGGATTTTTGTGGGGTGGGGCGACAGCGGCCAATCAATGTGAGGGTGCCTATGATGCTGATGGGCGTGGTTTAGCTAATGTTGACGTGGTGCCAATTGGTGAGGATCGCCTTTCTATTATCACTGGACGTCGTAAGATGTTTGATTTTGAGGATGGCTATTTCTATCCAGCTAAGGAAAGTATCGACATGTACCATCGTTACAAGGAAGATATTGCTCTCTTTGGTGAAATGGGATTTAAGACCTATCGTCTTTCTATTGCTTGGTCACGTATTTTTCCTAAAGGGGATGAGGCTGAGCCAAATGAAGCTGGGCTTACCTTTTACGAGGACCTCTTCAAAGAATGTCACAAGTATGGCATTGAGCCTTTGGTGACAATCACACACTTTGATTCTCCCATGCACTTGATTACAGAGTATGGCGGATGGCGTAACCGTAAGATGCTTGGTTTCTATGAAAATCTTTGCCGTACCCTTTTCACACGTTATAAAGGTTTGGTGAAGTACTGGCTCACATTCAATGAAATCAATATGATTCTCCATGCACCATTTATGGGAGCAGGACTCTGCTTTGAAGAGGGTGAGAATGAGGAACAGGTTAAATACCAAGCAGCTCACCATGAGTTGGTAGCTTCAGCTATGGCGACGAAGTTGGCCCATGAGATTGATCCTGAAAATAAGGTTGGTTGTATGTTGGCAGCAGGTCAATATTATCCAAATACAGCCCACCCACGTGATTACTGGGCAGCCATGCAAGAAGATCGTAGTAGCTATTTCTTTATTGATGTTCAGGCTCGTGGAGAGTATCCAAATTATGCTAAGAAGCAGTGGGAACGTGATGGCATTGAGATTGAGATGACTGAAGAAGATTTGGCCCTTCTTAAAGAGCATACTGTTGATTTTATTTCTTTCTCTTACTATGCAAGTCGTGTGGCTTCAGGTGATCCAGAAGTTAATGAAAAGACCGCTGGAAATATCTTTGCCTCTATTAAAAATCCATATTTGGAAGCTTCAGAGTGGGGCTGGCAAATTGATCCACTAGGTCTTCGTATTACCCTTAACGCCATTTGGGATCGTTACCAAAAACCGATGTTTATTGTTGAAAATGGTCTCGGTGCTGTGGATACACCAGATGAAAATGGTTATGTCGAAGATGATTATCGTATCGACTACTTGGCAGCCCACATCAAGGCCATGCGTGATGCTATCAATGAAGATGGTGTAGAGCTTTGGGGCTACACAACATGGGGCTGTATCGACCTTGTTTCTGCTGGAACTGGTGAAATGAAGAAACGTTATGGCTTTATCTATGTAGACCGTGACAACGATGGTAATGGTAGCCTGAAACGCTCTAAGAAGAAATCATTTAACTGGTATAAAGAAGTTATCGCAAGTAACGGTGCCTCTGTAGAATAGTCTATGAGTTGAGAGGTGTTCGCTGTTTTAAACCACGTGCTAGTCTGAATTCTATTTTACGCGTTTAACGAACACTAAAAGAAAATTGATCTCCAATTAAAGTCAGCCTTAGGGTTGGCTTTTTTTGTAAGAGATAGAAATTGTAATGTTTTCTAAAAAATGATATTCTTATTAGAGTTTGAGAGGAAGAAAACATGGGGAAAAAATCAGTTGTATTTGTAGCAGAGCTATCCTATATGGAAAAGTTAGAGGTGGCTCTAAAATCTTTGTGTGCACATAAAGGGCAGTGGAAAATTTATGTGCTAAATGAGAATTTACCAACAGAATGGTTTACACTGATGAATCGTCGTCTAGAGGCTATTGATTCTGAAATTCTCAATTGTCGTGTGTCTGCCGAAAGCTTTAAACAATTTTCGCTTCCAAGTACGCATATTCATTATGCGACTTTTTTCCGTTATACAATTCCTGAGTTTGTTCAAGAAGATCGCGTTCTCTATTTGGATTGCGATATGATTTTTACGCAGGATTTGTCACCACTTTTTGAAGTGGATCTTGGCGGATTTGGTATTGGAGCGGTGGCGGACCGTCCGACGACGACAGATGGTTTTAACGCTGGCTTGATGGTTATTGATACCGATTGGTGGCGACAACACAAGGTGACAGAGTCTCTTTTTGACTTGACAAAAGAGCATCATCAAAATGTTTATGGGGATCAAGGAATCTTGAATCTTTATTTCAAGGATGCTTGGTATCAACTCCCATGGACCTATAATCTCCAAGTGGGTTCTGATAAGGACCAGTATGGTTATGGAGATTTGGAATGGTATGATGCTTTTAAAGGGGTACCAGCGGTTATTCATTATACTTCCCACAATAAGCCTTGGACGTCGAAACGCTTCAATCGTTTCAGGGATATTTGGTGGTTTTATTATGCCCTATCTTGGGAAGAAATCTTATTGAGAAAGCCATCCTTAAAGCTTAGCTTTAGTGATATGGTAGGTGATTTTCCTTACCATACGGCGATTTATACTAACACTGCAGACATCTTTGAATTGGAACATTTGCTGCAGGCTCTTCCAGATGTAGCTTTTCATGTTTTGGCTCATTCTCATTTCGGGTTTAATTTGGTGAAGTTGGAGCAGTATCCCAACCTTATTCTTTATCCGTCCTTTGATCCCTTGACCAGTCGAAAGGTCTTGGAAAAAATAGATTTCTATATGGATATCAACCCATTTGATGAGGTTGATCATATCACAGAAACGATTCATCAGTTGGGGCTTCCGATTTTCTCTTTTGAAGGAACAAATCACGACCAAACTGGGAAAAATCAAGTGTTCAAGAATGACCAAGTAGACCAAATGGTAAAGGCTGTTCGAGATTATATAGATACGATTGAGAGATAGACCATGGAAAATAAAGAAGTAGTTAGTATTGTTATTCCCATTTATAATGTGGAAGCTTATTTAAAGCAGTGTTTGGAAACGATAGTGAATCAGACTTATCCAAACCTTGAAATCATTCTTGTCAATGATGGCTCTCCTGATAAGTCAGAGGAGATTTGCAAGGAGTTTTTTAAGCGAGATTCACGTATTCGCTATGTGCGACAAGTTAATGGTGGCCTATCTGCAGCCCGAAATACAGGAATTGATTTAGCCACAGGTGATTACATCACTTTTGTAGACCCAGATGATTGGGTAACAGAGGATTATGTGGAGACCTTGTACACTCAGCTTAAGAAGTATGAGGCGGATGTTTCTATTGCCAATTATAACTTGTTCAACGAGAGTACCAGTAAGTTTTTGATTAAGGTAACGGAGAACGATTATTCTGAAACCCTTTATGAGGGGAGAGAGATTATAGACCAGGATGCCATTCAAGAGACAAGAGATATGGCTTGGGCTTGTGCCATGATGAAACTCTACAAAATCTCCTTATTTGAGGACCTTCGTTTTCCTGTCGGGAAGAATGTCGAAGATAATTTCCTTATGTACAAACTCTTGTTAAAGGCCAATCGTGTTGTTCATACTGAAAAATGTATCTACTGGTACCGAGTGGGTCGTAAGGATACGCTGTCGCAGGTCTGGACAGAGAAGCGTGTCTTAGATGAGATGGAAGCCAAGAATGAAAAACTAGCTTTACTAGGTATGTTGGGCTATGATTTGACCTGGCACCGTTATATTTATAAGACACGTCTGAAGCGGGCCATTGAAAAAATGGAAGAAGCTAATCTTCAAGATACTGAGACCTATAAGACGGCGCAGGTTAACTTGAGATTTTTGGAGCAATAAAGGTCGAGGGTTAAGCTATTTATTGCTTGGATTAGTCAGAAAGGATAACTATGCTTATTATTGCACAAGAACCTAGTCAGGCAACGGAAAAACTGAGAAGATTACTAGACTCCTTTGGTATCCAATCCCGTGTGTTTTACACGAATTTTGAAACGGATCTTGCTAAGGACACTATCAGTTTAGCATCGTTATTTATTTATTCCTCTGAGGAAGATTATCACGGGACACCACTCTTTTTTAACGATTTGTCAGTTCCCCTCTACTGGGAATTGTGGACTTTAGGGATTACGACCTACATTTTTGATGGTCAAGACCGCCGTGCCAGTGTCATTTTTCGTGACAATCTAAAGGAACGTACAGTCAAACAAGTCCAATGGTTTGGACAAGGGGAAAAAGTTGTTGCGATAGACGACTATAATCGCTATGGCTGGCGGACCAAACAGCGTCTTCTGGATGATCAGGGGCAAGGCATTATGGATATTTACTTTAATCGTAATCAAGAAGAGGTCTTGCTTCACTATGTTCAAGATGGATACCTAATTGATCAGGGATCTGAAGGAAGAGATAGGATTTTTTCAGGTAGGGAAGAATTAACTAAGGCTGTTTTGAATCAAATCCTGAAGTTAGACGAAGCTATCATCTGTATGGATTCCAATTTAATCCCGACATTGCAGACCTTGAATGCTAATCGTCTGGTTTATTGCTCCGACAGTCATGATGGTCTTGAGTTTATTCAAAATCAAGTGAATCATGTTTTGGTTACTAATTATTATCCACAAGAGGAACGTAAGTCAGGCATGATTTATTTAGCTGGTGCAGAACAAGACGGTTCTCAGACTTTTGTGCCTCAAGCCATGGTGATGACTGCTTCTGAAAATATTGAGGGCCTAGCTGACTTAGTTGATGCTTTTCCGGATATTGACTTTCATATCGGAGCTCAAACTAGTATGGGACCAAAGTTGACTTGTCTCGAAGATAAGAGAAATGTCCATCTTTATCCAGGAATTCGTCAGGAGAAATATCAAGAGCTACTAAGGAATTGTTTCATTTATTTAGACTTGAATTATGGAAGTGAAGTGTCTGATGTAACTTTGGATGCGATTGAAAATGGGCAGTTGCTTTTTGGCTTAGAATCAACGGTTCATCGTCACTACTATAAGGACTTACCAACGGTCTATACTTCCTTAGAGCAACTAGAGCAGGGGTTCCGACAACTCATACAGCAAGCAGAGTTTTACCCTAAGGCTCTTAAAAGTCAGAAAGAGGTTTTGAAACTCGTCGAGAGGGAAGGAATCTTAGCTTTCTTTACTAGATTGGAGGGGGAAAAAGATGACGATTTACACCTTTAACCTATTGGTGGGCTATGAGCCCAATGGTGTGGATGTGGCCCAGGCGTCTAGAGCTTTGATGCTACGTGAATTAAATGAGCCTGCTAAGTTTGTCTTTACGACCTGGCCACAACCCTATAAATTAGATTACTATCTTTCTTTAGGACATCGCTACGAGGAGCTCCTCCATGCCTATCTTAGCTTTACAGATCAAGACAGTCATATCCCATCTTTGACAGTGGGGGCCTTGCAGCAAAAATTTAAGTTGACACGTCTAGATTTGAAGAGCCAAAGCGAAACAGACTCTGTGTATACCTGTTCTGATGGTACTTCTTTGGTCTTCAAGATGGATCCCTACCAAAAAGGTAGTGTGCGGTATGTAGACTACCACGTTAATGGTATGCTATTGAAGCGTGAGTGGTATGGAACAAGTAAATTAGTCACAGAATACTTTGAAAAAGGCATCATCATCAGGAGAAGTTATCATAATAAAGATGGTCGCATTGCCTTTGAAGAACTCAAGCAAGGAGCCAGTTGGTTATATAGGCTGGGCACTGAGATTTTAGTGACCAAGACAGAGGTCATGCGTCGTTTTCTAGCAAGGCTTCCTTTGACAGCTGAGGATACCTTGTTGCTGGATAGGGCTTCCTTGATGGAATTTATGCGACCGATTTATGAACTGGACTCACCTGCAAAGCTAGGTTTTGTTTTTCATTCAGAGCATGAGTTTGAAAATGGGGACCTCTACTATGAGTATTATTACATCTTTAAGTACGCCCAACGCTTTGACTTCTTTATCACAGCTACTGAGGCACAAAAGGCTGTTTTAGAAAATACCCTGCAAAAGCAAGGTGTCACAGACGCCGCTATTTATGCCCTAGCAGTGGGACATTTGGATAAACTTAGTTTTCCAGAGGAGCAGAGGAAGCCTCTTAGTTTGATGACGGCTTCGCGATTGGACCCACGTAAACGCTTGGATTTGGCTATAAGAGCCGTTGCCCTTGCCCATCAAAAAGAGCCTAACCTTCGCTTTGACATCTACGGTAAAGGTGGGGAGCAAGAGAATCTACAAGATTTAATTGATACTTTAGGGGCGAATGATTACATCCAACTTAGAGGACATGCGGATTTACGTGATGTCTACCCACAGTACGAACTTTATGTCACTACCTCTCAGTGGGAGACCTTTGGTTTGACCCTGATGGAAGCAGTAGGAGCAGGTTTAGCCCTGGTTGGTTTTGATGCCCGTTACGGCAATCCAACCTTCATCAAAGATGGTGAGAATGGCTATCTGGTTACTTATAGCGAGACTATGGATGAGGACCTGCTTGTTTCTCAGATGGCGGATAAAATTGTATTTGCCTTAGAGAGTGATCTTGAGTCTATGCACCAAGTTTCATATGACCTGGCAAAACAGTATTTGAAACCTGAAATTCTAGAGGCTTGGAGAAAGCTCTTGATAGCCATACGATAAGTGTTTTGAAAAAGCTCTATCTCTGTAAACTGTAGTGACAAAAAAGTTACTACAGTTTTTTTATCCTCCAAGCAAAATAGGCTAAATTATGGTAAAATAGAAGGTATTGAAAAATCATCATTTCACGAAAGGAAGCAAGATGAAAATTACGCAAGAAGAGGTAACCCACGTTGCCAATCTTTCAAAATTGAAATTCTCTCCAGAAGAGACAGCTGAGTTTGCGACAACCTTGTCTAAAATTGTCGACATGGTGGAATTGTTGGAAGAAGTGGACACAACAGGTGTTGCCCCAACAACGACCATGGCTGACCGTAAGACCGTATTGCGTCCGGATGTTGCTGAAAAAGGGACAGACCGTGACCGCTTGTTTAAAAATGTACCTGAAAAAGATAACTATTACATTAAGGTACCAGCTATCCTAGAAGATGGAGGAGATGCCTAATGTCATTCAACCATAAAACCATTGAAGAGTTGCACGACCTCCTTGTCTCTAAGGAAATTTCAGTAACCGAATTGACTCAAGCGACACTTGACGATATCAAGGCGCGTGAAGAAGCAGTCAATGCCTTTGTGACGGTGGCTGAAGAAGCGGCCCTCGCGCAAGCCAAGGCCATTGATGAAAAAGGAATCGATAAAGATAACCTCCTGTCAGGGATTCCACTCGCTGTCAAAGACAATATCTCAACAGATGGCATCTTGACGACTGCAGCATCAAAAATGCTCTATAACTATGAGCCCATCTTTGATGCGACAGCTGTTGCCAATGCAAAGGCTAAAGGTATGATTGTTGTCGGAAAAACCAACATGGACGAGTTTGCTATGGGTGGATCTGGTGAAACTTCATACTATGGACCAACCAAGAATGCTTGGGACCACAACAAGGTGCCTGGTGGATCTTCTAGTGGTTCAGCAGCTTCTGTCGCTTCAGGGCAAGTTCGTTTGTCTCTTGGTTCTGATACTGGTGGTTCTATCCGCCAACCAGCTGCCTTCAACGGGATTGTTGGTCTCAAACCAACTTATGGAACTGTTTCACGTTTCGGTCTTATTGCCTTTGGTAGCTCACTTGACCAAATTGGTACCTTCTCACAAACCGTTAAGGAAAATGCCCTCTTGCTCAATGTCATTGCCAGTGAAGATGCCAAAGATTCAACTTCAGCGCCAGTACGTGTAGCCGATTTTACTGCTAAGATTGGTCAAGACATCAAGGGCATGAAGATTGCCCTTCCTAAGGAATACCTCGGTGAAGGAATTGACCCAGAAGTCAAAGAAACTATCCTTAATGCAGCTAAGCACTTTGAGAAATTGGGAGCAACTGTCGAAGAAGTTAGCTTGCCTCATTCTAAATACGGGGTTGCCGTTTACTACATCATTGCTTCATCTGAAGCTTCATCAAACTTGCAACGTTTCGATGGGATTCGTTATGGTTTCCGTGCGGAAGATGCCAAGAACTTGGATGATATCTACGTGAACACCCGTAGCCAAGGCTTTGGTGATGAAGTGAAACGTCGAATCATGCTGGGTACCTTCAGTTTGTCATCTGGTTACTACGATGCTTACTACAAGAAAGCCGGACAAGTTCGGACACTTATTATCCAAGACTTCGAAAAAGTCTTTGCGGATTACGACCTCATCCTTGGTCCAACAGCTCCAAGCGTGGCCTTTGATTTGGATTCGCTTAACCATGATCCGGTTGCCATGTACTTGGCGGACTTGTTGACCATTCCAGTTAACTTGGCAGGTCTTCCAGGAATTTCGATTCCAGCAGGATTTGCGCAAGGACTTCCAGTTGGTTTGCAGTTGATTGGTCCTAAGTATTCGGAAGAAACAATCTATCAAGCTGCAGCTGCTTTTGAAGCAACAACGGATTATCACAAGCAACAACCCCTTATTTTCGGAGGTGACAATTAATGAACTTTGAAACAGTCATCGGACTTGAGGTCCACGTTGAATTGAATACAAACTCAAAAATTTTCTCACCAACCTCTGCTCACTTTGGGAACGAGCAAAATGCCAATACCAATGTGATTGACTGGTCTTTCCCAGGGGTGCTTCCTGTCTTGAACAAGGGTGTTGTGGACGCTGGTATCAAGGCTGCTTTGGCCCTGAATATGGATATCCATCAGCACATGCACTTTGACCGTAAGAACTATTTCTACCCTGATAATCCAAAGGCCTACCAAATTTCGCAATTTGATGAGCCTATCGGTTATAATGGGTGGATTGAAGTGCAATTGGAAGACGGCTCAACTAAGAAAATTGGGATTGAACGTGCTCACTTGGAAGAAGATGCCGGTAAGAACACCCACGGAACAGACGGTTTCTCTTATGTAGACCTCAACCGTCAGGGGGTGCCATTGATTGAGATTGTATCTGAAGCCGATATGCGTTCTCCAGAAGAAGCCTATGCCTATTTGACAGCTTTGAAAGAAGTCATCCAGTACACAGGCATTTCTGACGTTAAGATGGAAGAAGGATCTATGCGTGTGGATGCCAACATTTCTCTTCGCCCATACGGTCAAGAGGAATTTGGTACCAAGACAGAGTTGAAAAACTTGAACTCTTTCTCAAACGTCCGTAAAGGTCTTGAATACGAAGTGCAGCGCCAAGCGAAAATCTTGCGTTCGGGTGGTGTCATTCGTCAAGAAACACGCCGTTATGATGAGGCCAACAAGAGCACTATCCTTATGCGTGTCAAAGAAGGGGCAGCGGATTACCGTTACTTCCCAGAACCAGACCTTCCCTTGTTTGAAATCTCAGATGACTGGATTGAGGAAATGCGTACATCATTGCCTGAGTTTCCAAAAGACCGCCGTGCTCGCTATGTGGCAGAGCTTGGCTTATCTGACTATGATGCCAACCAATTGACAGCTACTAAGGTCACATCTGACTTCTTTGAAGCAGCCGTAGCCCTTGGAGGAGACGCTAAACAAGTGTCTAACTGGCTCCAAGGTGAAGTGGCTCAATTCTTGAACGCAGAAGGTAAAACGCTGGAAGAAATCAAGTTGACACCAGAAAACTTGGTAGAAATGATTGCCATCATTGAAGATGGAACCATCTCTTCTAAGATTGCCAAGAAAGTCTTCGTTCATTTGGCGAAAAACGGTGGCGGTGCGCGTGAATACGTCGAAAAAGCTGGCTTGGTACAGATTTCAGACCCTGAAGTCTTGATCCCAATCATCCACCAAGTTTTCGCAGATAATGAAGCAGCCGTAGCCGACTTTAAGTCAGGTAAACGTAACGCTGACAAGGCCTTCACAGGCTTCCTCATGAAAGCAACCAAAGGCCAAGCCAACCCACAAGTAGCCCTCAAGTTACTTGCCCAAGAATTGGCGAAGTTGAAAGAAGAATAGTAGATAAAGAACCAGCCGAAAGGTTGGTTTTTTATTTTAAGTGAATATAAAAACTCCTAACGAACAAAGTTGGTAGGAGTTTGTGAGATAGGGTATGTAATTTTAAAAGTGAGGAAGAGCTGAAGCAACCTTCATTTCTTCAGGAACAGTGACAATAACTTGATGAGCTTTTAATTGATATTTATTAATAATCCATTGACGAAGTTTTTCTTTAGAGACATTAGCAGTCCCTCGGAATTCATGTCCGTTATCATGGACAGTCCAGTCTCCCATTTTCTTAAAATCAGTATTCTTAAGTAAGTCAGGGTATTGATCTAGCTCTTTAAGATGAATAATAGTAAAGGTATCACTATTACGTACAATGACGTTTTTCTTCAAAGTCTTACTTAAGTACCAGAAGAGCATAGCAACAGCGCTAACTCCAACAACAAGTCCTGCAAAAGCAATTAAAAACTGTATAAAATTCATATTATAGCCCCCTTATGAGACATAGTATACTCTTTATCTAAAACGTTTTCAAGAAAAAGATGACCTATTACTTTCCGTAGTATTATGGAAAAAGAATGCGTTTTCATTACCGCTTATGGAGTTTATAATAAAAGTATCAAAGTCAGGAGGAAAAACGATGACTACTTTTAAAGATGGATTTTTGTGGGGCGGTGCTGTTGCTGCTCATCAACTTGAAGGTGGATGGCAAGAAGGTGGTAAAGGAATCAGTGTTGCTGATGTGATGACAGCTGGTCGTCATGGAGTTGCCCGTGAAATTACCCCGGGCGTTTTGGAAGGTAAATATTATCCAAACCATGAGGCTATAGATTTTTACCATCGTTATAAAGGAGATATTGCACTTTTTGCTGAAATGGGATTTAAGTGCTTCCGAACATCGATTGCCTGGACACGTATTTTCCCCAAAGGTGATGAGTTAGAGCCCAATGAAGAAGGTTTGCAATTTTATGATGATCTTTTTGATGAGTGCTTGAAGTATGGAATTGAACCTGTAATTACGTTATCTCATTTTGAGATGCCATATCATTTGGTTAAGGAATATGGTGGCTGGAAAAATCGAAAATTGATTGATTTCTTTGTTCGCTTTGCGGAAGTCGTATTCAAACGTTATAAAGATAAAGTTAAATACTGGATGACCTTTAATGAAATCAACAATCAGGCCAATTACCAGGAAGATTTTGCACCATTTACGAACTCTGGTATTGTATATGAGGAAGGTGACGACCGAGAAGCTATTATGTATCAAGCAGCACACTATGAGTTAGTAGCTTCTGCTCGAGCAGTAAAAATTGGTCATGAAATTAATCCAGATTTTCAAATTGGTTGTATGATTGCCATGTGTCCTATTTATCCTGCAACTTGTAATCCTAAAGATATTTTAATGGCTATGAAGGCTATGCAAAAACGTTATTACTTTACTGATGTACATGTTTTGGGTAAATATCCTAAACACATTCTAAAGTATTGGGAACGTAAAGGAATCTCAGTTGATTTTACAGATCAAGATAAAGAGGATTTACTTGGAGGAACGGTAGACTATATTGGATTTAGTTACTATATGTCTTTCGCTATCGATTCTCATCGTGAGAATAATCCTTATTTCGATTACCTTGAAACAGAAGATTTGGTTAAAAATAATTATGTTCAGGCATCTGAGTGGGAGTGGCAGATTGACCCAGAGGGCTTACGTTATGCATTAAACTGGTTTACTGATCACTATCATTTGCCACTTTTCATTGTTGAAAATGGTTTTGGTGCTATAGACCAAGTTGAAGAAGATGGCATGGTTCATGACGATTATCGAATTGATTACCTAGGTGCTCATATTCGTGAAATGAAAAAAGCTGTAGTTGAGGATGGCGTCGATTTAATGGGCTATACACCTTGGGGGTGTATTGACCTAGTTTCAGCAGGTACCGGTGAGATGAGAAAACGTTACGGATTTATCTATGTTGATAAGGATGATAATGGACAAGGAAGTTATGAACGCTCACCGAAAAAATCATTTAATTGGTATAAAGAAGTTATTGCATCCAATGGCGCAACAGTAGAATAGTATTAGGAAGCTGGGAAGATGCCCAGCTTCTTTATTAAATAGGAGAACAGATATGATCGGTAGTATTGCAGCAATTTTAACAACATTTGCCTTTTTGCCCCAAGTTGTGCGTGTGGTAAAAACAAAAGATACTGAATCAATTGCCTTAGGGATGTATGTTATGCAGGTTATTGGTATTGCTTTGTGGCTTGCTCATGGTCTTCACATTGGTGACTTACCTTTGATTTTAGCTAATAGTGTTTCATTTTTGCTATCTGGTATTATTTTGATTTATAAATTGAAGTACAAATAATTATTTTCCGTATCGTTGAGGAAAAATCAGCAATGGTAATTGTAAGCGCTTTATTTTATAATTATAGTGTAAATAAGAAATAGCCCAATCAGGTATCAATTTGATGGGATTAGATTAAAGGAGAAAATCTTATGGCAAAAGCATTGATTATTTGTGCAGCAGGAATGTCTTCATCACTCATGGCAAAGAAAACAACTGAATTTCTAAAAGGGAAAGGTCAGGATATTGAGGTTGATGCTATTGGTGCCAATGAAGGTGGAAAAGCTATTGCAGCAGCAGAGTTTGATTTGTATCTTGTAAGTCCTCAAACAAAAATGTATTTTAAACAGTTTGAAGAAGCAGGTGCTAAAGCTGGAAAACCAGTTGTTCAAATTCCACCACAAGCTTATATTCCAATTCCAATGGGAATTGAAAAAATGGCTAATTTGATTCTAGAAAATATCTAATATTTGCTAAATAAACAATTCAAACAATAAAGGTTGATTAATATTATCTGTTGGAGAGATTATAAATGATTCATAATCTAACTTATGCTCAATAAAAAGAAGTAGAGATGTGAAAATATCCTATAATAGAAGGTGAAGATATCATTTTTAGGAGGATATGTGAGTGTCAAAAACTAGGGAAAAAAACATCCTTCAATTCTTAATAAAGCATAGGGAACGTTATGTTACAAGTAAGGAGCTTGCGGATTACTTGTCCTGTTCGGATAGGACTGTACGTAATCACTTAAAATCAATTGATCAAACGTTGAACCTTCAAGGTGTCAGGTTGGTGTCAAAACAAGGACAAGGCTATCGACTAATTTTTGAAAGCCAAGAAGCTTGTCAAACGTTTCGTCTGATATATGAATTAGGGGATGATTACAATACAAAAGCGTCTATGTCCAAAGGTGATGATCGGCTAGCTTTCATTTTAAATAAGCTCTTGTTTGAACAGGTTCCAGTTCTTTTTGATGATTTAGTTGAGGAGCTATATGTTAGTCGCTCAACCTTGTCTAATGATTTTAAAAAGATACGCCATATGTTGGCAGAGTATAACCTAACTATAGAAAGTAGAGCGAATAAAGGTGTCTATGTTTCTGGTGAAGAACGAGACAAGCGTCGCTTTATTATGAGTTATTTCTTGGAGAACCAGTTTTTTAAAGCAATGCATACTTATGTGAAGTCAAGTTTTTTTGAGCAGAATCTTCCACTAGAGGAATTGGCAAAGATTGTTCTAGAAGAATGTCAGGAAGCCAATCTGAAGTTATCGGATTTTGTCTTACAAAATTTAGTTGTTCATATAGCCTTAGCAATAGGCCGTATCAAGTCTGGTTTTGAAATTAGTAACTTAGATTGTCAGATGACAGATAATGACATCGAACGCCGGGTTGCTAAGAGGATTCTTTCAAGAGTTAGTAAAGTAACCAATCAGCAATTTCCAGTTCAAGAGATTGATTATATTACCCTACATCTGTTAGCTAAAAGTCAGTTACCCCAAAACAATCAAACAGAGTTTTCTAAAGAGGCACTGAGAGACTCGGTGGTCCAAAGCTTTAAAACCTTAGGGTTAGAGGATATATATCACTTTTCTTCGGATTTTCAACTTATTGAGAGTCTTATAACTCATTTGATGACCCTACAGGTACGTTTAGCCAGTCATATTAATCTTAGTAATCCATTGGTAGATGAGGTTAAACAGAATTATAGTGACGTATTCTTCATGACCAAGGAAATTCTTGCAAATATGGAAGCTTTTTCACAGGCTACTATATCTGATGATGAAATAGTTTATGTCTGTCTTCATTTCTTGGCTGCTATCGAACGTCGAAAAGAAAACCATAAATTTTCAGTCTTGGCGATCTGTGCGACAGGATTTGGGGCTGCTCAAATGCTTAGAGGTCGTCTTGAGTCTGAGCTTGGGAATCGTATCGAAGTGGTAGATGTCATAGGTTACTATGAGTTGAACCAAGAAAAGATAGATGGTATTGATTTTATTGTATCGGCTGTTGATTTATCGAACCTTTACTTTCAGATACCAGTTTTTACGGTGAGTGTCTTTCTTAAATCCGAGGAAATATCTCAGATTCGTCATGCTATGAATCAGATGCAAGTCTCGAGAATTAGGAAACGTTCAGAAGTAGCCCCTATTGAAGACGACAATTTTAAACAGTACTTTAGTCAAGATAATTTCTTTGTGTGGACGAAATGCGATAAAAAACGACTATTGGAAGAAATGGCTGAGTCTCTATCTGTTGGCGAAAAGGACGACTTCAAGCAGTCTTTACTTTATGAAATAAAACAGCGTGAGAAATTAAGCTCAGTCGTCTTTTCCGAAAAAATTGCAGTTCCTCACCCAATTAGGCCCTTGGGAAAAGAAGTCAAGGTCTCAGTTGCTATCTGCCAAGAGCCTTTATCATGGGATAATCAAGGTTCAGATGTTCAACTCGTTTTTCTTTTATCACCATCTAAATATGGAAATGAAGGATTGGCGGATGTGACGACAAAAATTGTTTCCTTAACAGAAAATGATGATTTACAAGAGCAATTAATCAATTGCAAGGATTTTGATGAGTTTATTACAATATTTGAAAAAATAACATAGGAGGTTCATATGAATCAAGAAGAACTACAGGTTGCAGCCTTTGAAATCATTCTTCATTCAGGTACTGCTAGAACAGAAATTCATGAAGCGTTTGCAGATATGCGAGAAGGTCGCTTTGACGAAGCAGAAGCTAAGTTAGACCGTTCAAATGAAGAAATTTTAGAAGCACACCATGCACAAACAAAACTTCTGCAAGACTATGCAAGTGGTGTAGAAATTAAGATTGAAATTATCATGGTACATGCTCAAGACCATTTAATGACTACAATGACTCTATTGGAAGTAGCAAAAGAAATGCTAGTTCTTCATAGAAAGGTTGGCTAAACAGGTATAGTGAAACAAGGAGGAAGACAATGACAAAAAAAGAACAACTAGAAATTGAGCGTCAACGTCGGGAGACAGCATTGAAAAATACTTTCTTTAACCGCTATCTTCTTCTACGTTATACAATAGCACTTTTCTTTTTTGGCAATATTTATTGGCTTTTGAATCAATTTATTCGTCCTTCTTTTGTCATTGTTCTCCCTATCACATTAATTGTGTTAGCGATTTTGGCTACTGTTGAGCAGTTTCGATTGTATGGCAAGCGTGATGAACGTTTGAAGGTAACTCAGATGTTTGTTCGCTCGCAAGCTGTTATTCAGGTGGGACTACTTGTTCTAACTTGGACAAGTTGGTTCACAACTCTTTTCCCGATTTTTGAAAATAATCAAGCTGCACGTTTCTTTGTTTTTGTCATTCTTTTACTAGGATTGGGACTTTGCTTACTGAATCTTAAAAGAATTCAAGAAATATATGAACGTAAAGATAAGGCATATCAACGCTTTATCCAGTTAGAAAAGAGTTCTATAACCTTATAATACCTTTTAAAAGGATTGCTATTGAAATAAATATAATTATTATTAAGGAGGTCCGATTATGGATCAACAAAACGGATTATTTGGTTTCCTTGAAAATCATGTCATGGGACCAATGGGAAAACTTGCCCAGTTTAAAGTTGTACGTGCCATCACGGCAGCAGGTATGGCAGCTGTACCATTTACTATTGTTGGGTCAATGTTCTTGGTATTTAGTATTCTGCCACAAGCTTTCTCATTCTGGCCAATTGTAGCAGATATTTTCTCAGCTTCATTTGATAAGTTTACTTCTCTATATATGGTTGCAAACTATGCTACCATGGGCTCTCTCTCACTTTACTTTGTTCTCTCACTTGCTTATGAGTTAACTAAAATCTATGCAGAAGAAGAAGAACTAAATATGAATCCTCTTAACGGTGCTCTTCTTGCACTCATGGCTTTCATTATGACAGTTCCACAAATCATTTTTGACGGTGGAATGATGAAAGCTGTAGGTAGTCTTAAAGAAGGTGCAGTCGTTGTTGACGGTTGGGCAATGGGCAATGGAGTTACTCGTTTTGGTACTACTGGTATTTTCACAGCTATTATCATGGCTATTGTGACAGTCCTTATTTATCGGACATGTGTAAAACGTAATTGGGTCATTAAAATGCCTGAAGCTGTTCCAGAAGGAGTTTCTCGCGGATTTACAGCCTTGATTCCAGGATTCGTCGTTGCATTTGTAGTTATCTTTATTAACGGTGCACTCGTGGCGTTGGGAACTGACATCTTTAAAGTTATTGCTATTCCATTTGGGTTTGTTGCTAACCTAACTAACTCATGGATTGGATTAATGATTATTTATCTTTTAACTCAACTCCTCTGGATTGTAGGGATTCATGGTGCTAACATTATCTTTGCTTTCGTTAACCCTATCGCACTTGCTAATATGGCAGAAAATGCTGCTGGAGGACACTATGCTGTAGCTGGTGAGTTCTCTAACATGTTCGTTATCGCTGGTGGATCAGGTGCAACTCTTGGTCTGTGTCTCTACATTGCTTTTGCTGCTAAGTCAGAGCAACTTAAAGCGATTGGACGTGCCTCAGTTGTTCCAGCATTGTTCAACATTAATGAACCTTTGATTTTTGGTTTACCAATTATCTATAATCCAGCATTAGCGATTCCATTTATCTTAGCTCCAATGGTTACAGCTACTATTTACTACTTTGTTAATGCATTGCATTTGATTAATCCTGTTATTGCACAAGTTCCATGGCCAACCCCAGTGGGAATCGGAGCCTTCTTAGGAACAGCAGATCTCCGTGCTGTCTTAGTTGCTCTTGTCTGTGCAGTTGCTGCCTTCCTTGTTTACTTCCCATTCATTCGTGTTTACGATAAGAAATTGTTGAAAGAGGAACAAGAAGCTTAATTTATGATTAAAGATCTTAACTTTGTTAAGGTCTTTTTTGCTATACTAATGGTATTCAATAAAACATCTATTAAGTAGGAGGCAACCCTATGAACAAATTCTTAAGAGTCCTATTTATCCTCGTCATTCTCGCCATGACTGGTGCCATTATTTTTCAGCTATTTTTCCCAACCTATATGGGAAGTCACTCGGGGTATGGCATTTCAGTTGGTTGGCAGAGGGAGATTGGTATCTGGAATGTGGCAGTTCTAATCATCCTTCTTGCTGTGAATCTCAAGTACGATTGGTTTTATCTGAGAGCTGTACTGATAGCTTTGATTATTGGAGGCCTTGGAATTGGGACCAATCATTTCCTTAGCTATCTTCAACATCATCACTCAGTCAACGCCATAGGTGCACTTGAAAATTATCTTTTAGTCCTTGGCTGGATTGTAGGTTGGTGGCTTGAAAACTCCTCAAGAAAAAGAGTTTAATTTTTCTGAAGTTATCGCCTGACTTACGACTCCCTGTGTTATAATAAATGGGCATTATTATAATCGAGGAAAACACATGTCTAAACAACTAAAAGGGAGCTTGATGGTATTGACAGCAGGAATTGCCTGGGGAATCTCAGGGGTTTCTGGTCAATACCTGATGGCTCATGGGGTTAACGTCAATCTTCTGACGAGTTTACGTTTAATTCTAGCTGGAATTTTGCTGACAGCTTCGGTCTTTTTTAGGCAGAGAGAAAAATTGGTTCAAGCTCTTAAAGATAAGAACACCTTAGTAAGCATCGCCCTATTTGCACTCTTTGGTCTGGTACTAAATCAGTATGCCTATCTCAGTGCTATTCAACATACTAATGCTGGGACTGCGACTGTTCTACAGTATGTCACACCAGTCCTTATTCTGGCTTTTGTGTGTGCTAAGAACCGCAGATTTCCAACGGTTTCAGAGCTTGTGGCGATTATCATGGCTATTGCGGGAACCTTTATCATCGCCACACATGGTCAAGTGACAGAGTTGGCCATCACACCTATTGGCTTGTTCTGGGGCCTCTTTTCAGCGGTGACCTATGCGCTTTATATCTTATTGCCTGCTAAGGCTATTGAAAAGTGGGGCAGTATGATTGTCATCGGTCTAGGAATGCTGCTCGGTGGTCTGGTCTTTCCGATTGCTATCCAAGCCTGGAAGTATGAGTTACCCTTGACTAGTGGAAATCTTCTAGCTCTCTTTGGTTTGGTTTTTATCGGGACAGTCTTTGCCTATACGGTTTTCCTTAAGGGGACGACCATGGTTGGAGCCGTAAAAGGGAGTCTTTTAGCTTCGGTAGAACCTGTGGCATCGGTCATTTTAACGGTCTTAATCATGGGTGACCACTTCTTTGCCATTGATGTGCTTGGAATGATTTTAATTGTTCTTGCCGTCATTCTCATTTCGCTTAAGGATTTAGTAGCCCTTAAAAAACAAGAGAAAATTCAAAGATAAAGATAGAGCCCGAGTGATTGTGGCTCTTTTCTTTATTGTTCTGTAAAGGATGTTCTTAAAAAATAGGACTTAAGTCCCACACATAAACCTTAAAAATATGGTAGAATAAGAGGTAAACTAACATTTTGGAGAGAAAATGACTATAGACGATTATAGGCCCCATTTTATGGTGGAGGCTGTTTATGATTTGAAACCTGACCAGCTACGTGAACACGGTATTCGTGCCGTCTTGGTCGATTTAGACAATACCTTGATTGCTTGGAACAACCCTGATGGGACTCCTGAGCTACGTGCTTGGTTGGATGAGATGACAGAGGCTGATATTCCGGTAGTTGTGGTCTCTAACAATAAATATGAACGTGTTGAACGTGCGGTTGCCAATTTCCATGTGGATTTCGTGAGTCGTGCCATGAAGCCTTTCACTAAAGGTATTAATGAAGCGATTGAGCGTTACCACTTTAATCGAGACGAGGTCGTTATGGTGGGAGACCAGCTAATGACTGACATCAGAGCTAGCCACAGAGCTGGAATTCGATCGATTTTGGTCAAGCCTTTGGTGAAATCAGATGCTTGGGTAACCAAGTTTAACCGTTGGCGTGAACGTCGCATGTGGAAAAAGATTGAAAAAGCATATGGTCCAATGACCTTCAACAAAGGAATTTAATGGAAGAATTATTTTGTATTGGGTGTGGAGCCCAAATTCAAACAGAAGATAAAGAAAAAGCAGGTTTCACACCTGCTAGCTCTATTAAAAAGGCCGAAGAAACAGGTGAGTTATACTGCCAACGCTGTTTCCGTCTTCGTCATTACAATGAGATTGTGGATGTCCACATCACAGATGATGAATTTTTAAAATTGCTTCATGAAGTTGGTGATAGTGATGCCCTCGTTGTCAATGTCGTTGATATTTTTGATTTTAATGGATCAATCATACCAGGCTTATCACGCTTTGTTTCGGATAATGATGTGCTCTTGGTTGGAAATAAAAAGGATATCCTGCCTAAATCTGTTAAAGATGGTAAGGTAACCCAATGGTTGACAGAACGTGCCCACGAAGAAGGAATGCGTCCGGTGGATGTTATGTTGACGTCTGCCCAAAACCACCACGCCATTAAAGAGTTGATTCAACGTATTGAAAAACTCCGTAAGGGTCGTGATGTCTATGTTGTTGGTGTTACGAATGTTGGTAAATCAACTTTAATCAATGCCATTATCAAAGAAATTACTGGTGATAAAGATGTTATCACAACCTCTCGTTTCCCAGGAACGACCCTTGATAAGATTGAAATCCCATTAGATGACGGTAGCTATATTTTTGATACACCAGGAATTATTCACCGACACCAGATGGCGCACTATCTGTCAGCTAAGGACCTCAAATACGTTAGTCCTAAGAAGGAAATTAAGCCAAAAACTTACCAGTTAAATGCAGGGCAGACTCTATTCCTAGGTGGTCTTGGTCGCTTTGACTTTATTGATGGTGATAAACAAGGTTTTACAGCCTTCTTTGATAATAACTTGAAGCTACATCGTACCAAACTTGAAGGCGCAGATGCCTTCTATGATAAGCATGTTGGAAGTCTTCTCATGCCTCCTGGACCAAAGGAATTGGCTGATTTTCCAAAACTTGTTCGTCACGAGTTCACTGTCAAAGATAAGACAGACATTGTCTTCTCAGGATTAGGATGGATCCGTGTCCAAGGAAAAGCTGACCAACCAACCATCGTTGCTGCTTGGGCACCAGAAGGTGTTGGCGTTGTCGTACGAAAAGCGATTATTTAAACTTAATTAAGTAGTTAAAAGGAATAAACATGTCATTAACATCAAAACAACGTGCCTTCCTCAAATCGGAAGCACACACCCTTAAACCTATTGTACAAATCGGGAAAAATGGTCTTAACGATCATATCAAAACTAGCGTTCGTAACGCCCTTGATGCCCGTGAGTTAATTAAGGTTACTCTTCTTCAAAATACTATGGAAGATATCCATGAAGTTGCTGAAATCTTGGAAGAAGAAATTGGCTGTGATACAGTTCTTAAGATTGGACGTATCTTGATTCTCTATAAAGAGTCAGCTAAAAAAGAAAATCGTAAGTTGTCACCGAAGGTCAAAGCTATCCAAA
This sequence comes from Streptococcus sp. 449_SSPC, assembly GCF_001073005.1. Classification (NCBI taxonomy): domain Bacteria; kingdom Bacillati; phylum Bacillota; class Bacilli; order Lactobacillales; family Streptococcaceae; genus Streptococcus; species Streptococcus sp. 449_SSPC. The sequence goes on along the minus strand of NZ_JVGR01000022.1, from coordinate 42,816 downwards.
AATAGTTGCTGACTTTGCTTGGTGAAGGATAAACTAAGGTATAGGAACACTTTTGAATCATTAAAGCTGGCCTTAAGTCAGTTGTATAATGCTTGAATAAGAGGAGACGAACATGGCATTAGATCTTGTAACCCCGTTTACAAAGGTTCAACTAGAGGAAGAAATTAAGGATACCGGCCGTAAGCAGGTTGGAATATTAGGTGGAAATTTCAATCCTGTTCACAATGCCCACTTGGTTGTTGCCGATCAGGTGCGTCAGCAGTTAGGTCTCGATGAAGTTCTTCTCATGCCTGAATATGAGCCACCTCATGTCGATAAAAAAGAAACCATTGATGAAAAACACCGCCTAAATATGCTCATGTTGGCTATTAACGGCATTGAAGGTTTGGATATTGAAACCATCGAGTTGGAACGTAAGGGAATCAGCTATACCTATGACACCATGAAGCTTTTGACAGAGGCTAATCCTGATACGGATTATTACTTTATTATTGGAGCGGATATGGTCGAATACCTACCAAAATGGCATCGTATTGATGAACTAATCGAGATGGTCCAATTTGTTGGTGTTCAGCGTCCTAAGTATAAGGCTGGAACCTCTTACCCAGTTATTTGGGTGGATGTGCCCCTTATGGATATTAGTTCGAGTGCAGTCAGAGCCTACATTAAGAAGGATCGTACACCTAACTTTATGGTGCCGCAGTCTGTACTTGCCTACATCAAGAAAGCGGGGCTCTATAAATGACCTATGAAAAATATCTAGACTATTCTCGTGAAGAACTCCTTGAAAAAGTTCGAGCGGTCATGAGTCCTAAACGCTTCAATCATGTTTTGGGAGTTGAGCGAGCTGCCGTTGCTCTTGCTGAAAAGTATGGTTACGATACTGAAAAAGCTGGTTTGGCTGGCCTCCTTCATGATTATGCCAAGGAACTTCCGGATCAGGAATTCTTAGAGCTAATCGATAAGTATGAGCTCGACCCTGAATTGAAAAAATGGGGGAACAATGTCTGGCATGGCATGGTTGGGATTTACAAAATCCAAGAAGATTTGGGTTTGACTGATTCTGAGATTCTACGCAGTATTGAGATCCATACCGTCGGAAGCCATGAAATGTCAACCCTAGATAAAATTGTCTATGTGGCTGATTATATTGAGCATAACCGTAATTTCCCTTTGGTAGAGGAAGCTAGACAAGTAGCTGAGCAATCTTTGGATAAAGCAGTTGCTTTTGAAACAGTCCATACGGTAGAACACTTGGCCCACCAGGCCTTGCCGATTTTCCCACAAACCTTGGAAACCTATAATGCTTTTGTGCATTGCTTAAAAGATTAATAACAAATTACTGGAGAATATCATTGACTAAAGAAGAATTACTTGAATTGGTTGTCAAAGCTGCTGATGAAAAGCGAGCTGAAGACATTGTTGCCCTTGATTTGTACGGCCTTACAAGCCTAACAGATTATTTTGTTATTTTGAGTGCAATGAACAGCCGTCAGTTGGAAGCTATTGCCGACAACATCCGTGAGAAAGTGAAAGAAGCTGGCCTTGATGCCAGTCACATGGAAGGTGACAATAAGGGTGGTTGGATTCTTTTGGATCTTAACGATGTTGTTGTTCACATCTTTACAGAAGATGAACGTGCACACTATAACCTCGAAAAACTCTGGCATGAAGCACCAATGGTGGATGTGTCAGCTTATTTGGCATAAAAATTGAACTCAGTTGGCGACAACTGGGTTTTGTTGCTTAAAATAAAGATTTAATAGGAAGGATAGGGCCTCGTGTTTAGTTAATTTGTCAACTGAACACGAGCTAAAAGCTGTGAGAAAAAGATAAACTTTCTTTGTATCTAGCGATATGGCAGAAAGTTTCCTATTTTCTCTGTGCTTTTGACGCCCTTTGTATCTTAGAAAGGATTTGAACTCGTCCTGTAATCGTCGGAAAATAGACAGTTCTATGTCAAATTATCAATATTAAAATTTATTATTTGGCGCAGTAGCTGATTGGACTCTTCATTCGCTTTTTAAGCTCGGAAGAGTACCTAATCAGCCTTGCGGGGGTGAGACAACGAACGATTTTTTTAAGAAAACTCGTTCTGTCTCACTCCCCCTAATTTTCTTTCCGATTACGGGCGAACTTGGTATCATCATTATGGCTACTTATGAAACTTTTGCGGCGGTCTACGACGCTGTCATGGATGATAGTCTTTACGATTTATGGACGGATTTCTCCCTCCGTCATTTGCCAAAGACTAAGGATAAAAAGAAATTGCTTGAATTGGCTTGTGGAACTGGAATTCAGTCTGTTCGCTTTTCTCAAGCTGGTTTTGATGTAACTGGACTCGATTTGAGTGCTGATATGTTGAAGATTGCGGAGAAGCGTGCGGCTTCCGCCAAACAGAAAATTGACTTTATTGAAGGCAACATGTTGAATTTATCGCAAGCTGGTAAGTACGACTTTGTGACTTGCTACTCAGATTCAATCTGCTATATGCAGGATGAAGTAGAGGTTGGGGACGTCTTCAAGGAGGTTTATAATGCACTGAATGAAGATGGCGTCTTTATCTTTGATGTGCACTCAACCTATCAGACGGATGAGGTTTTCCCTGGCTATTCCTACCATGAAAATGCTGAGGATTTCGCTATGCTCTGGGATACCTATGAGGATGCGGCTCCGCATTCTATTGTCCATGAATTAACTTTCTTTGTCCAAGAGGAAGATGGAAGCTTTAGCCGTTATGATGAGGTCCATGAGGAACGCACTTATGAGGTCTTGACTTATGATATTTTGTTGGAGCAGGCTGGCTTCAAATCTTTCAAACTTTATGCCGATTTCGAGGACAAGGAACCGACTGAAACTAGTGCCCGTTGGTTCTTTGTGGCCCAAAAGTAAGAGCCTATGACAGTTACAGGTATTATTGCTGAGTTCAACCCTTTTCATAACGGCCACAAGTATCTCTTGGATCAGGCTGAGGGCGTAAAAATCGTTGCCATGTCTGGGAACTTTGTTCAGCGAGGTGAGCCAGCTATTGTGGATAAGTGGACTAGGGCTCAGATGGCTTTGGAAAATGGAGCTGACCTCGTGGTTGAGTTACCTTTCTTGACTTCAGTCCAGTCTGCTGATTATTTTGCTACTGGGGCCGTTGATATCTTGTCCCGACTGGGAATTGATAGCCTTACTTTTGGTACGGAAGAAGTCCTAGACTATCAGTCTATAGCGGATGTCTATGCTGAAAAGTCCGAGGACATGGAAGCCTTTGTGGAAAATTTACCAAGTGACTTATCTTATCCACAGAAGACACAAAAAATGTGGGAAAAGTTTGCTGGTGTAGCCTTTACTGGCAATACACCCAATCATATCCTAGGCTTAGCCTATGCTAAAGCTTGTGCTGGTAAGGACATTAAGTTGAATCCTATCCAGAGACAAGGGGCTGGCTATCATTCCTCAGACAAGGAAGTATCTTTCGCCTCAGCAACCAGCCTACGTCTCCACAAGCAAGATAGTGATTTTGTGGATAAGTTCATGCCAAATAGCAAACTTTTTCAGACTTCTCCACAGGTCTCTTGGGATAATTATTTCCAATTGCTGGTTTATCAGATTCTCACAAACTCTGATTTGACCAGTGTTTTCCAGGTGAATGAAGAGATTGCTAGTCGTTTAAAAGCTGCTATTCGTGAGGTTTCTTCTGTGGAGGAACTAGTGGATAAGGTGTCGACTAAACGCTATACAAAAGCACGGGTACGTCGTCTTTTGACCTATATCCTAGTTGGAGCTGTGGAAAATCCTTTACCCCAGGCTGTTCATGTTCTTGGATTTTCTCAAAAAGGGCAGGCTCATCTCAAATCTGTGAAAAAATCTGTGGATATAGTGGCTCGGATTGGAAGGGAGCCTTGGGATATGCTTACACAGCAAGCAGATAATGTTTATCAATTAGGTAATCCCGAGCTTTCTCAACAAAACTTCGGACGCATACCAATTAGAGTAAAATAGTTTTATAGAAGGCCAACCCTTGGTAGGCTTTTTAAATTTTTTTCGAATAAATGTAATAGAAAGGATGAACTTGTACAAGTTCCTGACAAGTTTGTCCTTTTGGTATATAATATAGGAAAAGAGGAAAATGAGGTATGCTAATGGAAGCAGTCGTCTATTCAACGTTTCGAAATCATTTAAAGGATTATATGAAAAAGGTTAATGATGAATTTGAACCTCTAGCTGTAGTCAATAAAAATCCTGATGAAGATATTGTAGTGGTCTCAAAGAGTGAATGGGATAGCATTCAAGAAACATTGCGTATTGTTCAAAATAAAGAACTATCAGACAAGGTTTTAAGAGGAATGGCTCAGGTACGTGCTGGAGAGACTCAAGAACATGCAATAAAGGAGTAGAAAATGTTACTCACTTTTACTGAAGATGCGTGGACAGATTATTGTTATTGGCAAAATCAAGATAGGAAGATCCTCAAGCGAATCAATAAATTAATTAAAGATATTCAACGGGATCCTTTTTCAGGTATTGGTAAGCCAGGACCCTTAAAGTATGACTTTCAAGGAGCTTGGTCTCGACGAATTGATGCTGAAAATCGTTTGATTTATATGATTGATGGTAAGAGCGTCGCTTTTCTATCTTTTAAAGATCATTATTAGGTCTACCCTTGGTAGGCTTTTTTACTTTTCGGAAAATATTCTCAAAAAGGTCAAAAAAGATCAAACAAAACCATTGACCTTTACTGACTAATAGTGTATGATAGTCACATAAGGATTTATCTTCCTTATAAATCTTGTAGTGCTATCCTAAATACTTGTCATAAAGTTATTTTGGTTTGGCTACAAAAAAATTTATGACAAAGGTCAAAAAAAGTCAAAAAAAACTATTGACTATTACTGACCAATGTTGTACAATATAAACATAAGGAAATGAAATCCTTATGAAGGCTGTGTCAATAGCCCATATACCAATAAAAAGGTCAGTAAAAGTCAAAACTAAATTCTTGACCTGGTCAAATGAAAGGTATATGATAAAATTGTAAGGAAAAAGGATTCCTTACTGTACAAGTTTCTTTCTGAAAAAAGCTATTCATAGTTTTGAAAGAGGCTTGGAAGTTAGCTATATTGAGAGATTCACAGAAAGAAGGTGGCTCTTATGCTAAATGACAATTTATTTAAGGCTGTGAAAGTTCTCAGTCTCCTACCAAGAGCAAAACCTGAAATTATTAGAAGAGTAGTTGAAGCTACTAAAAATTTTTAGGGTTTTGGTCAGTAAAAGTCAAAAAACACATTAACATAAAAATAACACTTAAAAAATTTCACAAGAAAACACAAAACGAGGTAATTATATGAACAACAACTTTAACAATATGGATGATCTTTTCAATCAATTGATGGGTAACATGGGTGGTTACCGTTCAGAAAACCGTCGCTACATGATTAACGGTCGTGAAGTGACACCTGAAGAATTTGCGATTTACCGTCAAACAGGTCAATTGCCTGGTAATGAAGGTGAAGCAGTGAACCCAACTCAACAACAAGGTAAAGGACCTAAACAAGATGGTATTCTTGCTAAACTTGGTCGTAACTTGACTGAAGAAGCTCGCGAAGGTAAATTGGATCCTGTTATCGGACGTAACAAAGAAATCCAAGAAGCTTGCGAAATCTTGGCTCGTCGTACCAAGAATAACCCAGTCCTTGTCGGGGATGCTGGGGTTGGTAAAACAGCCGTAGTTGAAGGTTTGGCTCAAGCCATCGTCAATGGTGATGTCCCAGCTGCTATCAAGAATAAAGAAATCATTTCAATTGATATTTCTGGACTTGAAGCTGGTACTCAATACCGTGGTAGCTTTGAAGAAAACATTCAAAACTTGGTAAACGAAGTCAAAGAAGCTGGAAACATTATCCTCTTCTTCGATGAAATCCACCAAATTCTTGGTGCCGGAAGCACTGGTGATGGTCAAGGGTCTAAAGGTCTTGCTGATATCTTGAAACCAGCTCTTTCACGTGGTGAATTGACAGTGATTGGTGCAACAACTCAAGATGAATACCGTAACACTATCTTGAAGAACGCTGCCCTAGCTCGTCGTTTCAACGAAGTTAAGGTCAATGCTCCTTCTGCTGAAGATACTTTCAAGATTCTCCAAGGTATCCGTGATCTTTATGAAAAACACCACAATGTTATCTTGCCAGATGATGTTTTGAAGGCAGCGGTAGATTTCTCTGTACAATACATTCCACAACGTAGCTTGCCAGATAAGGCTATCGACCTTGTCGATGTAACAGCTGCTCACTTAGCTGCTCAACACCCAGTGACTGATGTGAATGCTGTTGAACATGAAATTGAAGCTGAAAAAGCTAAACAAGAAGCTGCAGCTGCCAAAGAAGACTACGAAGCAGCTCTAAACGCTAAGGTTCGTATTGAAGAACTTGAAAAGAAAATTGCTAACCATACAGCAGACCTTAAAGTCACTGCAACTGTTAACGATGTGGCTGAATCTGTAGAACGTATGACTGGTATCCCAGTATCGCAAATGGGAGCAACTGATATCGAACGTTTGAAAGATATGGGCAACCGTTTGCAAACTAAAGTTATCGGTCAAGATAAGGCCGTTGAAGCAGTGGCACGTGCCATCCGTCGTAACCGTGCAGGATTTGACGAAGGTAACCGTCCAATCGGTAGCTTCCTCTTTGTAGGACCTACTGGTGTTGGTAAAACTGAGTTGGCTAAACAATTGGCTCTTGATATGTTCGGTACTAAAGATGCCATTATCCGTTTGGACATGTCAGAATACAGCGACCGCACAGCCGTTTCTAAATTGATTGGTACAACAGCTGGTTATGTTGGTTATGATGACAATAGCAATACTTTGACAGAACGTGTTCGCCGTAACCCATACTCAATCGTTCTTCTCGACGAAATTGAAAAGGCTGACCCTCAAGTCATCACCCTTCTCCTCCAAGTTTTGGACGATGGTCGTTTGACAGATGGTCAAGGTAATACTGTAAACTTCAAGAATACTGTGATTATCGCAACTTCAAACGCAGGCTTTGGTTACGAAGCTAACTTGACAGAAGATGCTGATAAACCAGAACTTATGGATCGTTTGAAACCTTACTTCCGTCCAGAATTCCTTAACCGTTTCAATGCTGTCATCGAATTCTCACACTTGAGCAAAGAAGATCTTTCTAAGATTGTAGACCTTATGTTGGTTGAAGTTAACAAGACGCTTTCTAAGAAAGACATTGACTTGGCAGTTAGCGAAGCTGCTAAAGAATACATGACTGAAGAAGGCTACGACGAAGTCATGGGTGTTCGTCCACTCCGTCGTGTGGTTGAACAACAAATCCGTGACAAAGTCACAGACTTCCACTTGGATAACCTTGATGCTAAACATCTAGAAGCTGATATGGAAGATGGTGTCTTGGTTATCAAAGAAAAAGATTCTAAATAAAAAGCATAAAACCTCCTAATCCTATTTATGAAGCAGAGATGTTAGTAGACATCTCTGTTTTTTTCTTTTTTATTTAAGACTTTCCTTGGGTGCTAGGGACGGAAGCGACTTCCTAACGGAATTCCATTCCTAAGATTTGAGTCTGGGTCTCAAATCTTCCGAGTGAGAGAAGCAATAGGACTTCTCTTACTTTTAGCACAGCAGAAAGTCTTGTTTTGTGTATAGCTGTGACTTTTATATTTATTCTTAAATATAAAATGAGATAAAATTGTTTAAATTATGATAATATGATAAATAGTTAAAAATATATTCTATTTTCAAGAAAGCGTTGACAACGCATTCATATCGCTATATAATTTTTGTGTAAAATTAAATTTTAGTTAGTGATTTCTTGGGTTTAATATTACAATCTTTTGTTATTTGATAAGGAGAAATAATGTTAAAAGTAGTTTTATGGATTTTGGCTATTCTACTTCTTGTAGGAATAGCAATGTTGAACCCCCTAATTGCAGCTGGTATTGTGATTGCAGGATTGTTAATCCAGTTGTTTTTGAAGAAATGAGTTAATAGGGAAAAAGTATGAAAAAGATAATATATGGTATTTTAGCGATTTTATTAGTGATTGTCGTAGGATTCATTTTTCTTAGCGTATATAAAGGGAGTGAGTCATCTGGTAATCAAAAACCAAAGACAGAAATCATAGTAAATGTAAAATCTTTGGAAAAGGTCAGTGAGTTAGTTTTACTCAATGCATCTATTCAAAAAGTTAAGTCAATAGAAAATAATACAAAGTTATTTGGTAGTAACTTTGTAATACCTGGTTCAGAAAAGAAAGCACTCATTATTCTAAATTATACGGCAAAATTCGGTATTAAGAATGATGTAACCATTAAAGATAATGGTAATCATAATTATCAAGTTACATTACCCAAATTTGAAGTTATTGGTGTTGAATTAGATAAAGACAAACCTTATACACTCTACGATACTAGTGGAGGGATTCTTAGTTATTCGACTAAAGACATAGATACTGGTGAGGCTGTTGCAGAAGGTTTTTCAAATAAGGAACAACAAGGTTTTATAAAGGACAATAAAAAATTATTAAAGGAGTCAGCCGAGAAGTACTACTCTACAATGATTAAATCTTTGGACCACGAGGCAAAAGTGACAATTGAAACTCAAAAATAAAGGTAAGGAAAAGATATGTTAAAGTAAATTTTTAATGTTAGCGTTTATGTATTTGCAGTTTTTGGATTTATATTTACATTGTTAATAATTTTTTTGGCTATTAGAGATTCTTCGAATGAAAATTCTACTAATGGCAATAATACGTCAAAAGTAGGACAAAGTATTACGGGTTCGAAAAAAAAGTAGCAAAAACGGAAGAACTATATAGTGATAAAAATATTAAAATAACAAGAACTGGTGGAGATATTATTATTGATAACTTAACGGATAAAGAAATTAATATTGAATCAACTATTGTAATTAACAATAGTATTGAAGCAACACCATTTAGTTCGTCACAATCTAGTATCGATCCGAAAGGAAAGCAGTCAGTATCTATATCAGAATTTGTTGCAGTTAATCCAGGACAGAAAGTTGAGGAATCAGACGAAAAAGCAAAAAAAGCAAACTACTATAAGCATAAAATGAAGAGCGGTGAAAATATTGGGTGGACTGCTAATATACAGAATGGTAACTATGATACAATGAATTCATTTAGTATAAATTTTAATTACTAATTGTGAGGAGATGCAGAATGGATTTATTGGATAAACTGTTAAGTAATAAGATTGTTAATACAAATGGTTACACACGTTCAGATACTGGTACCAAGGTCCATTCCTATTTAAGGACACATCCTAAAAATCAAGGCTTAACGAAATCAGCAACACGTTCTATTATTAATGCTTTAAAAAAGAAATAGTAATTATATGAAAATAGGTTTAGTAGTGTTCTCTTTAATCAGATTAGTGGTGCCTTTTATTATTGAATGGTACTTTCTGTTGTGAAAAAAAGGAACATTGAGTGACTATTACACTATCCATAAACTTTTTATAAGTTTTCATCATTGATAAAAAAGGTAAGTAGCACAGGCTACTTACCTTTATTCTTTATCCTCACCCTGATATTTTTTCAAGCGTTCTTGGATGATGTTGAGTCGGGGTTCGAGGTCTTTCTTGAAGACGCGTGTTTTATAGTTAAGGTCTTGTTTGATGTCAGCGAGAACAAGGTTTTGTTCCTTGATGATGTCAAGGTTGCGTTTGATATTGTCCAGATCGTGAGAGATATTTTCTCGTGATTGGTTGAGGTCTAGGATTTCCTCTTTGATGTCTTCACGTCGTTTATAGGCGTAGTAGGCACCGTAGGCAAGAGTTCCAAGAGCTAGAAAGCGTCCGATTTTCATTCTGTTACCTCTTTAGCGATGCTGTCAGCAAGGTCGGCCAGGGCAGCGAAGTCTGGTTCGTGTTCGTCAAATCCCATGTGGATACCATCGTCTGCACCGTAACGAGGAACGAGATGAATATGAGCGTGGAAGACGGTTTGTCCAGCAACTTCTTCGTTGTTGTTAAGGATATTCATTCCGATAGCTTTCGTTGCTTTTTGGACGGCACGAGCAATTTTTGGGACACGGCTAAAGACAGTCTCTGCGGTTTCAGCAGACATTTCTAAGATGTTACGAACGTGCTCTTTAGGAATAACCAAGGTATGTCCTTTTGTAGCTTGTGAAATATCGAGGAAGGCTAGAACCTTGTCGTCCTCGTAGACTTTTGATGAAGGGATTTCTCCAGATATAATTTTACAGAAAATACAATTATCCATAATAACGACCTTTCCATGAGTTTTTGTTATAATAGATTATATCATACCAAAGAGAGAAAAGATAATGCTTAAATTAGAAAAGGTGACGGGTGGTTACGCTAATATTCCCGTCCTAAAAGATGTGACTTTTGAGGTGGCTGATGGTGAATTGGTTGGTCTCATTGGTCTTAATGGTGCTGGGAAATCAACAACAATTAACGAGATTATTGGTCTCTTAACACCTTATGGGGGACAGATTGCCATTGATGGGTTAACTATTCAACAAGATTCAGCTAGCTATCGTCAGAAGATTGGCTATATTCCTGAAACGCCAAGTCTCTATGAAGAGTTGACGCTTCGTGAACATTTGGAAACGGTGTTGATGGCCTATGGTCTTGATGTGACTGAGGGGATGGCGCGTGCGGACAAGTACCTCAAACTCTTTCGCTTAGATGAAAAGTTAGATTGGTTCCCGACTCAGTTTTCAAAGGGAATGAAGCAGAAGGTCATGATTATCTGTGCGTTTATTGTTAACCCCAGTCTTTTCATTGTTGATGAACCCTTCTTGGGTTTGGATCCCTTGGCAATCTCCGACCTAATTGAGCTTTTAGCTGAGGAAAAAGCTAAGGGCAAGGCGATTCTCATGTCTACCCACGTTTTGGATTCAGCTGAGAAGATGTGTGATCGCTTTGTGATCTTGCATCACGGTCAAGTCTTAGCACAGGGGACTCTCGAGGAGCTCCGTCAGACTTTTGGCGACGATAGTGCTAGTCTTAACGATATCTACATGCAGTTAACTAAGGGAGAATTGTCATGATAGCTAAGCTATTTAAGGAGCGTAGCAAGCGATTCAATGCCCGCTGTGCTAAGTATAGTCGCTACGTTTTTAATGATCATTTTATCTTGGTTCTTCTCTTTCTGCTAGGCTTTGTCTTGGTTCAGTATAGCCAGTTGCTGAAGCATTTTCCAAAAAATCCGTGGGCAATCATTCTTGGCTTGCTTGTGCTTTGTCTGTTATTACCTTTCTGGGGGAATATTGCGACTTATCTAGAACCTGCGGACAAGCACTACCTTTTGGTTAAGGAAGAAGAGGTGCTAGACCATGTTAAGAAGGCAACAGGGCGTGCTTTTAGATTTTGGGTAATAGTACAAACCCTGATTTTTATTTTGGTTATTCCTCTCTTTTTAGCCTTGGGACTTCCAGTTTGGGGAGTTATCCTTGTAGCTGTGGCTATGGCTATTCTTAAGTATATTATTTTCCAGAAAAAGGCTCAACCTTTTTATAAGCAGTCTGGACTGAATTGGACTGAGGCTATTGCAGGAGAAAATAAGCGTCAACAATCGATCTTGAAGTTCTTTTCACTCTTTACCAATGTTAAAGGGATTACGTCGAGTGTTAAACGCCGTGCTTATTTGGATGGTATTCTCAAACGTACAAAGAAAGACAAGGAACATACTTGGTACAATCTTTACCTAAGAGCCTTCTTGCGTTCTGGGGATTACTTTGCCCTTAGTTTACGCCTGTTTGCCCTAACACTTCTAGTTATCTTTTTGGTTCCTGAAAAATGGTTGGCTATGGTGCTTGTGGTTGTTTTTGATTACCTCTTGCTCTTTCAGCTCACGGCACTTAAATCGCACTTTGCTTATCAGAGAATGGCTAACCTTATGCCAGTTGGAAAAGACATGCAGGTAAGCAATCTTAAGCGCTTGATTAGCCAGATTGTACTTGGGATGACTCTGGTACAGGCTATTTGTCTCTTCGACCTTAAGTTTAGCCTGATTTTGGTTGGAATGATGCTAGTTCTGAGCCTTGTTTACCTACCAGCCAAGCTTAAGAAGATGATTGACTAACACCTATTAAATAAGTTAAAATAGAAACGAATGACTAAAGAAAAAGGAGATGCCTAGGTGACATCAACAGATAAAGATTTGAGCCTGACTCCTCTCAAAGGAAATAGTGGTAAGGCCTATATGGGAACTTACCCAAACGGAGATCGCGTCTTTGTGAAGATGAATACAACACCAATCTTGGCAGCTCTTGCCAAGGAACAGATTGCACCACAGCTCTTGTGGGCTAAGCGTCTGGGAAATGGTGACATGATGAGTGCACAGGAGTGGCTTGATGGTCGTATTTTGACCAAACATGACATGAACAGTAAACAGATTATCCAAATTCTTGGTAATTTGCACCGCTCTAAACACTTGGTTAATCAACTCTTGCAGTTGGATTATCATATTGAAAATCCTTTCGATCTTCTACACGAGTGGGAGGAAAATGCCGCTTACCAATTGCGTGAAAATGGCTTCCTTCAAGACGTTGTTAGAGATTTGAAACGTCATCTTCCAGAGTTTCGTGCGGAAATTGCAACAATTGTTCACGGAGATGCTCGTCATAGTAACTTTGTCATCACAACCTCAGGATTGATTTATTTGGTTGATTGGGATTCTGTACGTCTAACAGATCGTATGTATGATGTGGCGCAGATCCTCAGCCATTACATTCCATTGGCACATTGGCCACAGTGGTTGTCATACTATGGCTATAAGAACAACGACCTTGTGATGGACAAGATTTATTGGTATGGGCAGTTTTCATATTTGACACAGATTTCAAAATTCTTTGATAGTCGTGATATGGAACATGCCAACCGAGAAATTTATGAACTTCGTAAATTCAGAGAGACCTTGCACAGATATTAGAAAGTAGACATGCGAGTTAGAAAACGTAAAGGTGCAGAGGAACACCTAGCTAACCATCCTCAGTACGTTATCCTTGAGCCGGAGGCTGCTAAAGGTAAGTGGCATGAGCTTTTTGGTAATGACAATCCTATCCATATCGAGGTAGGATCTGGTAAAGGGGCCTTCATTACTGGTATGGCCCAACAAAACCCTGACATCAACTACATTGGTATTGATATTCAGCTGTCTGTATTGAGCTATGCCTTGGATAAGGTTTTGGCTTCGGGTGCTGAAAATGTCAAACTCTTGCGCGTGGATGGTTCAGCCTTGACCAATTATTTTGAAGATGGCGAAGTGGATATGATGTATCTGAATTTCTCAGATCCATGGCCTAAGAGTCGCCACGAGAAACGTCGTTTGACATACAAGACTTTCCTAGATACTTATAAGCAAATTTTGCCTGAAAATGGAGAGATTCACTTTAAGACAGACAATCGTGGACTTTTTGAATACAGTTTGGCGAGCTTTTCACAGTATGGAATGGTTCTCAACAAAGTTTGGTTGGACCTTCATGCCAGTGATTATGAAGGCAACGTCATGACTGAATACGAGCGTAAGTTCTCAGAAAAAGGTCAGGTCATCTATCGAGTAGAGGCCCAGTTTAAAGATTAACTCTTGAAAACTTGATTAAAAATAACGATTAGCCTATTGATGGCTAATCGTTTGATGTGGAGAGGTCGCATAGAGGCCGAGTGCGCACGCTTGGAAAGCGTGTAGTCCTTAACGGGGCTCGGGGGTTCGAATCCCCTCCTCTCCTTTGAGAAATAGACAAAGTGTCCCTTCCGTTTTAGAAGGGACACTTTTTAGGTATAGTAATAAAAAAGAAGATGGTTTTAACAGCTTTTTATGATAGGAGGACTCAATCCTTAGTCCCAAGGGCTCTGAATCCCTGCTACCCAACCAGTACAGAGGGCGCTAGTAATGTTAAAGCCACCAGTATGGGCATTGATGTCAAGGACCTCTCCTGCAAAGTGTAGGTGAGGGACTTTTTTACTTTCTAGAGTCTTGGGATTAATTTCCTTAAGGTCAACGCCACCTTTAGTCACAAAGGATTTGGCAAGTGACATTTTACCTGTGATTGGAATTTCCATGCCCTTAAGCTGACTGATAATGTTTTCTAAGTCTTTGGGATGCAGTTGTTTAACCTTGCTATCAGCCTTGTCTTCTGCTAGGAATTCAGCGACACGCTCAGGCACTAGACCTTTGAGAGTATTTTTAACAGATTTCTCGCGATTCTCCTCAAAGTAGATTTTGAGATTTTCTTGGCTTTGGTTAGGAAGAAAATCTAGATGGGCTATCTCACCACCCTTGACAAAACTGGAAAGACGTAGGGCAGCTGGGCCAGATAGGCCAAAATGGGTGAAGAGAAGGTCATGGGTAATCTTGTGCTTGCCATAGGACAGAGTGACATCATCAAGAGAAATTCCTTGTAAGGCCTTGTGGGGGAAGTCGGTTAGGAGTGGACTTTCCGCAGCTTCAAGATCAGTGACCTGGAGCTTAAAATGGCGGGCAATATCATGTCCAAAACCAGTTGAACCAGTCGATGGATAAGATTTTCCTCCAGTTGTAACGATGAGTTTATCACTGGTAAAAGTCTGGTCCGAAGACTTAACTTGGAATTGCTCATCAACCTTTTTGACGGAGACAACTTCTGTATTGGTGAGGATGCTAGCACCAAGTTCCTGAATCTTATTTTCCAGAGCTTGGATGATGGTCCGTGATTTATCTGTCTTAGGGAAGACACGTCCGTGATCCTCAACCTTTAGTTTGACACCATTGTCCTCGAAAAAAGCAATGATATCGTGGTTATCAAATTGTGAAAAGACGCTATAGAGGAAACGGCCATTACCTGGAATACCTGCTAGAAGATCGTCTAAAGTCCCGTTGTTAGTAACATTACAACGTCCACCACCAGTACTAGCCAGCTTCTTTCCGAGACGTTTATTTTTTTCAATTAGAAGGGTTTGTTGGCCGTAGAAGGCTGAGGCAATGGTCGCCATCATGCCAGCAGGCCCCCCACCAATAACGATAGTATCAAAATGTTTCATGCCTTTATTTTAGCATAATTTAAAAAGGGAGAATAGTTTGTAAATGGTCAGTTTTTTTAGATAATTTATGTTAGAATAGGAGTAGAAGTTTAAATTAGAATAGTTATTAACTATGGAGGAAAATATCGTGTCTGAAAATAACATGAAACACCGTTCATCTGTCTACGATAGTATGGTTAAATCACCTAACCGTGCCATGCTTCGTGCGACTGGGATGACGGATGATAGTTTTGAAAAGCCTATTGTTGGGGTTATCTCAACTTGGGCTGAGAACACACCATGTAATATCCACTTGCACGGTTTTGGTCAAATTGCCAAAGAAGGTGTTAAAGACGCGGGTGCTTGGCCAGTTCAATTTGGTACGATTACTGTTGCAGATGGTATTGCCATGGGGACACCAGGAATGCGTTTCTCATTGACATCTCGTGATATCATCGCTGACTCAATCGAAGCAGCTATGGGTGGTCACAACGTCGATGCCTTTGTTGCTATTGGTGGATGTGATAAGAACATGCCTGGTTCTATGATTGCCATTGCTAACATGGATATTCCAGCGATTTTTGCCTATGGTGGTACCATTGCACCAGGTAACCTTAATGGTAAGGATATCGACTTGGTTTCTGTTTTCGAAGGTATCGGTAAATGGAACCACGGTGATATGACCGCAGAAGAGGTTAAAGATCTTGAATGTAATGCCTGCCCTGGCCCTGGTGGTTGTGGTGGTATGTATACTGCCAACACAATGGCGACAGCAATCGAAGTAATGGGGATGAGCCTTCCAGGATCATCATCTCACCCTGCAGAATCAGCTGAGAAGAAAGCAGATATCGAAGAAGCAGGTCGTGTAGTTGTTAAGATGCTTGAACTAGGTCTTAAGCCATCAGATATCTTGACACGTGAAGCCTTTGAAGATGCCATCACTGTCACAATGGCACTTGGTGGTTCAACAAATGCGACACTTCACTTGCTTGCTATTGCTCATGCAGCTAACGTTGATTTGACACTTGAAGATTTCAACGATTTCCAAGAGCGTGTGCCTCACTTGGCTGACTTGAAACCTTCAGGTCAATATGTCTTCCAAGATCTTTACAATGTTGGTGGTGTACCAGCCGTTATGAAATACCTTCTTAAGAATGGTTTCCTTCACGGTGATCGTATCACATGTACTGGTAAGA
The DNA here is from genome assembly GCF_001073005.1 of Streptococcus sp. 449_SSPC. Classification (NCBI taxonomy): domain Bacteria; kingdom Bacillati; phylum Bacillota; class Bacilli; order Lactobacillales; family Streptococcaceae; genus Streptococcus; species Streptococcus sp. 449_SSPC. The sequence continues at coordinate 26,611 of NZ_JVGR01000022.1, read as the reverse complement.
CTGTTGCAGAAAACTTGGAGGCCTTCGATGATTTGACACCAGGTCAAAAAGTCATCATGCCGCTTGAAAATCCTAAACGTGCTGATGGTCCATTGATTATCTTGAAAGGTAACTTGGCTCCAGAAGGTGCGGTTGCCAAAGTATCAGGGGTTAAAGTTCGTAACATCACTGGTCCTGCTAAAGTATTTGACTCAGAAGAAGATGCCATCGAAGCAGTTCTTTCTGATGAAATCGTTGATGGCGATGTAGTTGTTGTACGTTTTGTAGGTCCTAAGGGTGGTCCTGGTATGCCAGAAATGTTGTCATTGTCTTCAATGATCGTTGGTAAAGGTCAAGGGGACAAGGTTGCCCTCTTGACAGATGGACGTTTCTCAGGTGGTACTTACGGACTCGTTGTTGGTCACATTGCTCCTGAAGCTCAGGTTGGTGGACCTATTGCCTACCTCCGTACAGGTGATATGGTTACAGTTGACCAAGATACCAAAGAAATTACGATGCACGTTTCAGACGAAGAGTTGGCGAAACGTAAAGCGGAAACTGAGTTGCCACCACTTTATAGCCGTGGTGTCCTCGGTAAATACGCTCACATCGTTTCTTCAGCGTCACGTGGTGCCGTTACCGACTTCTGGAATATGGATAAATCAGGTAAAGCCTAATGAAATGATATCAACAAAATCACACCGGACATTTGTTCGATGTGATTTTTTGATATTAATTTCTAAGACAGTTGTTGGCAGTGTGATGACAAGTAATGGTTTGTCTGTTGTTACTCTAGTAAAAAACCGGTTGGAAATGTCCAACCGGTTTTCCTTTTATTTTCCGCCTCGAGGTGAGATACCAAGAGCGATACGTCCATAACGACTGATGCGTGTCATCTTCCAGACCGGTGAATAAGTGGTTTCCACCTTGACAGAGTTAATACCGTCAATGGATTTTAGCTTTTCAGCGATTTCATAAGGCATAGTCTCTTCACAGCCACAACCAGTATCAGTAAAGGTCATAAGGAAGTAGCAGTGGCCATTTTCATCGACAGTGATTTCATAAATCAAACCAAGGTTGTAAATGTCTAGCTCAATCTCAGGATCGAATACAGTGGTCATTTGTTCGACGATTGGCTCTAAGAAGGGCTGGGCCAAATCATTGACCTTAATATCATCACGGAAGTTTTTCATAGGACTCATTCTTTCTATTTTGCTTTTGTTTATTATGGCATAATTTAAGGCTTTTTTCAATCTCGGATGGCAATATGAGGCTTTAGTAAGCGAGTAAAGTAACAATAAAAAAACTCCAACAGTCAAACCGTTGAAGATAATGTGATTTATGCTTCAATATCAAGTCGTTTTGCAACCAAGGTTGCTCGAATACCATCAAAAATTGGAGCAAGAATGAAAATCCCAAACCTTGTGGAATTGTTCCCACCATTCCTAGATACAACAGATCTGATACCGACCAAACCCAATTTGGAAGTACCGATTGTTTAAGTCAAGGACTTTCCCTCTATATACATTTATACCCACACCTAGTTTACCAAAAGCTTAGCTTCCTATCAAGTAAATTGTTTGAAGAGTGAAAGGAAAAAAGTCCTTCAGATATCCAGAATAACTAGTCAAATTGACAGAAAGGAGTGATTGTGATATTCTCATAGTAAGACATTTCAAGAGAAAATGAGGCTATTATGAGTATTGAAAAGACAGTCAGCGAGATTGCTGAAATCCTTGGTGTTAGTCGTCAAGCAGTCAATAATCGTGTCAAACAACTTCCAGAAGAAGATCTAGAAAAAAATGCTAAAGGGGTTACTGTCGTTAAACGCAGTGGCTTAATTAAGTTGGAGGAAATTTACAAGAAAACCATCTTTGACGATGAGCCAATCGATGAAGAAACAAAACAACGTGAGTTGTTGGAGATTCTTGTAGACGAGAAAAACTCTGAGATTGCCCGTCTCTATGCTCAGTTGAAGGCTAAGGACGAGCAGTTGTCTAATATGGATGATCAATTGCGTGTCAAAGACGTTCAAATCGCCGAAAAGGACAAGCAAATTGATCAACAGCAGCAATTGACCTTGACTGCTATGAAGGACAAGGAAGAGCTTAAGCTGGAACTTGATGAGGCTAAGGTTGAGGTTGATGAAGCCAAGGCCCAAGTGGAAGAAATCCAGACCAAACAAGAAGAAGCTTCTAAAAAAGGTTTCTTTGGACGTCTATTTGGAAAATAAAAAAGAAGCTGGGACTCAGTCTCAGCTTTAACTATTGTAGGAGATTAAAATGGAAAATTTAGAAACTTATATTGCCTTTGATTTGGAGTTTAACACAGTGGATGGTGTTAGCCATATTATCCAAGTATCGGCTGTTAAGCTGAACCAGCATGAGGAAGTGGACCAGTTTGATTCTTTCGTCTATTCGGATGTTCCTTTGCAATCCTTTATCAATGGTTTGACTGGAATTACAGCGGATAAGATTGCCAAGGCACCAAAGCTAGAGTCTGTTTTAGCGGATTTTAAATCATTTGTTGGTGACACTCCACTTATTGGCTACAATGCTCTTAAATCAGATTTGCCTATTCTAGCTGAAAATGGTTTAGACTTGGAAGAGCAATATGCTTTAGATGTTTTCGATGAGGCCTTTGACCGTCGTGCTTCTGATTTGAACGGTATTGTTAACCTCAAGTTGACAAGTGTGGCAGATTTCTTTGGAATCAAGGGACACGGTCATAACAGCTTGGAGGATGCTCGTATGACCGCACAGATTTACGAGAAGTTTCTCGAATTAGATGAGAATGCTAAACTTTTGGAGCAACAGGAAGAAGTCAGTAACAATCCTTTTGCTGCCTTAGGTTTGGGTGGCCTTTTCGACTAGGGATTTACAGAAGCTGTAAAGGTTGTAAAGAGTGATAGCTAACTTTTTCTGTAAGAAAAGAAAATCCTCTAGGGTTAGGGCTTGCATATTACCTAGCGTTATAAGGTAGAATCTAGGTATCAAGGGTGGCCAAGGTCCTCCTTTGATAGAAAATCTTAAAAGGAGGTGACTGAGATGTCGCAGTTTTCAACAGGAGAGTTGGCTAAAGCAGCAGAGGTGTCTGTTAGGACTATCCAGTACTATGATCAACGTGGTATTTTGACGCCATCTGAAGTCACAGAAGGTGGTCGGAGAATCTATCACGACTCAGACTTGGAACGCCTGCAAGTCATTTGTTTCTTAAGAGATTTGGATTTCTCAATTAATCAAATCAAGAAACTCTTGCAAGAGGAGAATAGGGAACAGGTTTTAGAGCTTTTGTTGACAGATCAAATCGAGAGCTTGGAAAAGTCTTCGAAGGAAATAGAGGTCAAACTAAAACGTGCCCGTCACTTGTAAAAAGAAACTGCTAAGTGGCGTCAACTTTCACTAGAAGATTTGTCAGACATTTCACGTCTTATGGAAAATCAAAAATCATGGCGAAATTTGCAGTTGAGAATGTATGGGAGTGTCGTTCTAATCTCCCTTCTTTATCTGATAGGTCTACTGATAGTTATTTATTATTTTAAGGATCCGAGAGGTTTGTTTATTGTCTGCCCCACATTTATCATAGCCACAAATTTAGTGGTGTTTCACTATAGAAAGCAGTTCGAATACCTCTGTCCTAATTGTCATAAGGCTTTTGACCCTAGTTTTAAAGAGTTTGCTCTTGCAGGGCATACTCCTAGGACTCGTAAACTGACTTGTCCTCATTGTCATGTGAAGACCTACTGTCTGGAGTTGGCTAAGACTAAAACGAAATAAATTTATCGAATATAAAAAACGCTTGAGAATTACTTCTCAGGCGTTTTTAGCTTATTCAACTGAACTTAGAGCTTCGAGCATATTAAGCTTGGCTAAGCGGTTATTAACAACGAAGCCAAGGATAATAAGAATGAAGCCGATAAGAACAGCTGGTAGAAGGTAGGTAGCCAAACCGATAGATGGATCAAACATGATACGATCTGGCGGAATGATGCTTACCATATATTGGTGGAGTGCTTGTCCAAGACCAAACCCTACGAAGATACCGATGATAGACAGGTAAATAGTTTCACGATAGATGTAGAGGGATACTTCATTATTGTAGAAACCAAGAACCTTAACGGTTGAAAGTTCGTGGATACGTTCTGAAACGTTGATGTTAGTTAGGTTATAGAGAACAACCACAGCAAGGAGAATGGAAACCGTAATCAAAATACCAATAACCTGTGTCAATGAATTGACCATAGTGCTGATTTGCAGTTTAAGGTTGTTGTTTTGAACAACACCGTAAACATTTGGCAAGTTGATGAATTTGGCTGCCATATTTTCAACATTTTGCTTAGTTGGTTCAGCGAGAGTAACAAGGTTGGCATTGTTCACTGAAGGTGTACCAAAAGCTTTTTGGTAGTAGCTAGCATTCATAAAGAGGAAATGCCCCATGTACATTTCAGTGATACCAGCTATCTTAATCTTGACAGATTCATCCTGACTGTTTTGCACAGTAATGGTATCTCCGACCTTGAGGTTTAGAAGTTTTGCCATTTTTTCAGAGATAATTGCTCCGTCATTAGATAGCCTGAGAGTTTTATTACGGTCTCGGTCATGTAAGCTAACGTAACTGTCAATGAGTTTTTCGTCACGGTCGTTAAAGACAAGAGTTGAGATTTCTTGGGTGTCCTTATTGGTACCGGCAATTTTTTGCAAGGTTTCAAAATGGACACTCAAGTATTCTTTGACGTCTTTGCTATCGAGGAGTTTAGTGAGTTCCTCATCCAGAGCACTTGACGCATTTGGTTGCTTGGCAACAATCATATCATAGTGAATGATGTCTTCAAACTGTTGCTGGTTAAGGTTAGATACAGAAGATCGAATTCCTAAACCTGCGAAGAGAAGTGCAATAGAACCTGCGACACCAAAGAGGGTCATAAACATCCGTTGCTTATAGCGGAAAATATTACGCATGGTAACTTTTTCCGTAAAGCTGAGACGTTTCCAAAGCGGTGTGATGCGCTCTAGGACAATCTTAGCTCCTGCTCGAGGTGGTTTTGGAAGGAGGAGTTGGGAAGGTTTTTCCCAGAGCTCTTTCTTGGCAACCACAAAGGCAGGTAGCACAGCAGATAAGAGACCTAAGAGGAAGGCCACAAGGGTAAGTCCTAAGTAGAAGTGCAATTCAAAAGCAGGAAGCTGCAAATCGCTCTTATAAGTGTTGTGAATTAGAATCGGAAGTAGTGTATGACCGGTAATAACACCTGCGGTTGTACCAGTAATACTCGTTATCAAACCATAAATGACGAATTTATGGATAATTCGCGAATTACTGTAGCCTAGGGCGTTGAAAATCCCAGCCTTACCACGCTCTTCTTCAACAAAGCGTCCCATGGTTACAAAGGTAACCAAAGCTGCCATAAAGTAGAGAGCGACAGGGAAGATGTTACTCACATCGTGAATGATGTTAATATTACTTTCATAAGCAACATATCCCTCGGAACCCGGAATCTCTCGACGTGAGTAGAATTGATAGCTAGGCGCTGGTAAATTATCAACCATTGCTTGACTTTCTTCGAGTTCTTTTTGCTTGGCTTCAATCTTGGTAGTAGCTTCTTTGACACTAGCAGCTTCAGCAGCGTTGCTTGTAGCCATTTGCTGGGTCTGTGCGAGGGCTGTTTCAAGTTCTTGTTTAACTTGAGTAATTTGAGCTTGAGACTGAGACTTGATCTCAGTTAGGCGTTTCTCAGGTTCATCTTTAAAGAGTTTCTTAAGTTCAGCCTTTCGTTCAGAAATCTTATTTGCGTATTCCTCACTAAAAGGACTAACATTTTCCAAATCCTTGTAGCGGATGCGGGCAATCATGTAATCGTTAGAGGTGAAGTCCGTCTCTGGAACAATGGCGTAGCCATCTAGTTTCCCCGTACCAGCACTGGCATTACCAAGACGGTTCCTAGAGAGAAGTTCAGAGGAATTAACAAAACCCGTAATGGTATATGTTTGTTCCTTTAACTGTTTTTGCCCAGAGCTATCTACTGGCTCAGAAAAGTTAATCTTATCTCCGACGCTATATTCTTCTTTATAAGTTGAGGAAAGAGCGATTTCCCCGTCCTTAGTAGGAAGTTTCCCTTCAATAAGGTCGTAAGTGGAGATTTTCTTAGGTTTAGAGAAGATACGAAATGCCGTATTCGTTCCCTTGACGACAGCATCTTTGAAATAACCATACTCAATGTCTACATTCTTCTTTTTTATTGTATTGAGAAGGTCCTGATCGGTTTGGTTGATATTGTAAGTACTGATTAAGCTCAAGTCAGCTGTTTGATGCGTCTTGAAGAAGTGTTCCCCAGTTTTCTTCATATTAGGAGAAGTTACTTTAAGACCAATCAAGGCAAAGGATCCCAGTGCCATAAGTAAGGCAATAGAGAGCATACGCCCTTTAGAAGCTATAAAGGTTCGCCAAACATCTTTCCAATAAGTTGTTTTTTTCATGACGTTGCTCCTTTCTAGTATTCCAAGTCCTCGATTTTTTGTGGATTAGGATTAAGTTCCACACTCTTAATCTTGGCATCGTGCATTCGAATGACACGATCGGCAATTGGAGCTAGAGAAGCATTATGGGTCACGATAATAACAGTTGTTCCCTGTTTGCGAGCCATTTCTTGAAGGAGGGTCAGGATTTGTTTCCCTGTTTGATAATCCAGAGCCCCTGTTGGTTCATCACAAAGAAGAATCTTTGGATTTTTGGCAACGGCGCGTGCAATAGCGACACGTTGTTGCTCCCCACCAGATAGTTGTGATGGGAAGTTGTCTAAGCGGTCTCCCAAACCGACTTCGACCAGTGTTTGAGTAGCATCTTTAGCGTTTGGAACGATTTCAGATGCTAGTTCGACGTTTTCCCTGGCCGTAAGGTTAGAAACTAAGTTGTAAAATTGGAACACAAAGCCAACGTCCTCACGACGATAGGTTGTAAGTTCTTTGGCTGTGTATTCAGAGATATCCTTACCATCAATAATGACGCGGCCTTCGTCATTGGTGTCCATACCACCCAAGATGTTAAGAACAGTTGATTTCCCAGCGCCAGAGGCACCAAGAATAACGACAAGCTCCCCTTTTTCGATATCAAAGCTTACGTCGTTGTTTGCGATAATTTCCAGATCACCGGTTTTATAGCGTTTATAGCTATGCTTCATTTGAATATAAGCCATGAATTTCCCTTTCATACGAAAATAATGATGCTGACAATTACCTATCTTTCCGTACTCTATTGTAACGGATTTTCCTTGGAATATCTAGGTTTTGAGGGAAAAAAGGTTTAAAAGTGGAGAAGTTCTTCTTACATGTGACAGAAATGTGGACGAAGCGCTTACATATGAGAAAATACTATTTCAAATGAGCTTTGAGTAAGGTGAAGATTTGGTGAAATAGTTATAAAGTTAGGTTATTTTTAGTCTTTTACGGAGTGGATATACTATTTTTTTCAATTTCCATAATTATCGGAGAGTTTAGGTCGGTAAATACTTCATCATAGGGGTGCCAAAGGGGATCTAGTTTTCCGTCAAAGTTGATGATAGATAAAGAGTTTTTTCATAGTTTCTAGCAATGACGTATCCAGAATACGGACATTTTTTTTAATTTGGAGGATAGATTTTCTATATGGGGAAAGTTATTTATGGGGAAATAGAGGGCTTTTCGTAATGATTTTTTGTGTGTTAGTTATTTTTAAAGAAGTTGCGATTACCTTAAAATGTGATATCTAAATGAGGGATGTACATTTTTAGAATGAGTTGTTTATTGGGAGGTGGTTTATAAAGTTGTTTATAAATCCTTTTGTTGTAACTTTCTTTGAACTAATCGAGGGACTTTAGTTTCTAATCTTATTTTAGGGTATTGAGAGTTCGACATTCTTACTCAAGAATTCTATTTTATAGTTACATTTAAAGTGTTTGGACAGAATTTTGCTATCCGATAAAATTTTGGGGGAGATGAGTCAGCAAAAGTGGTTTTTGAAGAATCTGTCTAAAAAACAAGTATTATTTCCCTAAGTACTACTTAAAGAAATTACCATTTGCATAGCTTAAAAAAGCTAATCTGATAATAGATTGTCATCAATTTTAAGACATGAAGTTGTCATTTATTTAAAATGCTTAAAAATTAAAGAAATGCTTGAAATCAAGGGTTTTGCATGCTAAGATTGTTATCTGGGTGAAGGGTTGGTCAAACAGCTCAACCAACCTTTTACCTCCTACAGCAGCAAATTAGACTCGTTGTTAGCTAGTTAGAGCTAACCAAACAAATAGTGAGGGATTTATGATTAAGAACAAAGATAATGGTTTTATCGGCAAAGCAATAATCAGCTTGATTGCTACTTTGGGGACTCTAGCTCTATTCATGGGTACCAGTGGAGCTTCAGCTGATGTCAAAGAAGCGCCAAAACTTGATTTAGATGCCAATCAGACTAAGGTTCAAACCGTTAGTGATGAGGAATTGAAGACTCATGATGGGCAAGCTCAAGATACGAAGAAACAAGATACACCTGGACAAAAACAGCCAGAAACTGACGAATCTAAGACTTCAGATGAAGAAACTCCTGATTACATCGTTATCACTGAAGTAGTGGATTCGTCGGAGCATAAGCAGGACTCTAATCAAGTGGTTGATGGCGTCGCTCAAACGCTTAACCCAGACTTGTTGAATGAGATTTTAGCTCAAACTAGCGAAGTTGGGGAATACCAGATTTATGTCAAGAATGATGATGAGCTATTAATTTCAGGACCTGTACCTACCCAAACAGCGAATGAGGATGTGAATTACCCTACTTTAGAAAGTTCATTAAATTCGGCGAGCATCTACTTAGGTCAAAAGAATCGCTATAAATTAGCCAACGAAGAAGACGCACAGTCAGGCCTTGCTTTGGTTGAAGAATAAAGTTTTTATATGACTATCACAAAAAGACTTGGATTTCTTGTCCAAGTCTTTTGTATGTTATGACTGAATTGCTTAATGAGTGTATAGAAAAAAGGAACCGCGAGATTCCTTATCATTTTTTAGAATGGCAATTTACCTGCAAAGGCACCCATTGATTTTTTAGTCGCGTCGTCAATTTGTCCAAGAGCATCGTTAAGTGCTTGAACAGTCATATCTTGAAGTGTTTCCACATCATCAGGATCCACGACAGCATCAGCGAAAGTGATGTTAACCACTTTTTTGTCACCAGTTAATTCAGCAACAACTAAGTCTTGTGCTGATTTTCCAGTGAAAGTTGTAGCAGCCAATTCAGCTTGGCTTTTTTCCATTTGTTTCTGAAGCTTTTGAGCTTGCTTCATCATGTTTTGCATGTTCATCATAATATTTTCTAGATTCCTTTCATATCAAGGGTTTAGCCCCTGTTTCTTAAATTATACTGCCTTATTTTGCCTTATAGAATAGGCAGTCAAAACCTCAACTATTATACCATGTTTAGCTTGATTGAAAAAGTAGAAGGAGTATTGAGGGAAATTTGGTAAGACTTCATTTTTCTTATTCAAAAAAATGTTAGAGCAATCACAAAAGCCATAAATCCTTAAATTGTAAGATTTGTTATAAATAGTGTACAATGGTTTATTGTTAATCCAGTCAAGATTCGATTGGAGATAAAAAAGAAAGAGAAGATAAGAATGCAAAAAAGAAATATTTTGACGATTTTTGTAGGACTAATTATAGGGCTGTATACAGTCTTAGGAATGAGCCTATTTACTTTTTTTAATTTAAAATACCACTCTGTTTATTATGCTCAGCATATCCCTCATAAGGTGGGGACGGAGCCAGATCTAGTTATGTTGGTAGAGAATATGGGATGGATTTATACGCCGGAGATTGATGGTATTCGATACGACGATGATGGAACAAATGCTATTATAAATACTAAAAGCAAATCTTATTTAACAAAAAGCTTAGGAAGTTTTTTATATGATAAAGATAATATGACTATCGGTTTTGACAGTACGTTTAGATTTGAGGACGTCAGTTATTTTTCAGAAGAAGCAAAAAGAACTAAAGTTAATGAATCACAAATTAAACGAGAGATTAGGGAAGATTTTTCCCCAATTATGAAGGTTCAAACAAAACCCTTTATCAATCTTCAATGGTTGTTTAATTTAATTTACCAAAGTAGGTTTAATTAGGAAATAAGATAGCATAGAAGTGTTTTGTAGGGACTCCTGTCTTTGCTATTTGAAAGTAGTTTAGGTTGAGTGAAATAGTCGGAAGAGCGGTTCGATATAATAGGTCTATTTCCTGGCTATCTATGACGGCTAACCTTTGAAAACACCTCATTTTTATGCTACTATGAAAGTTATGAAAAAACAGTTACAAGGCTTGACGCAGGTGGAGGTCAAGCGGCGGATAGATGCCGGTAAAACAAATCATTTTAAAGCAAAAACTGGCTCCAGCAACTGGGAGATTTTTAGACGTAATGTCTTTAACTCCTTTAATATGCTCAATTTTGCTATTTTTGTGGCCTTGATTGCTGTTCAGGCTTGGTCGAATCTCTTTTTCTTCGGAATCATTGTGCTTAATGCCTTTACGGGGATGATGACAGAGTTGCGTGCCCGTCGCATGATTGATAAGCTCAATCTTATGAATAAGGATCAGATCCGTGTGGTGCGTGATGGTCAGGTGACTTCTATTGATCCTCAGGATATTGTCTTGGATGATATCATGCTCTTGTCTGCGGGTGAACAGGTGCCTAGTGATGCCGTGGTTGTTGATGGGATGGCTGAGCTCAACGAGGCTATGCTGACGGGTGAGAGTGACCTTATTCTCAAGAAGGATGGGAAGGAGTTGCTCTCGGGTTCTTACCTTGTAAGTGGTCAAGTTTATGCTAAGGTTATTAACGTAGCCGAGGACAATTACGCCAATAAACTCATGCTAGAGGCCAAGACGCATAAGCCAATCGTGTCACGTATCCTCTATAATATGGATAAGATTGCTAAGTTTACGGGCAAGATTGTGATACCGTTTGGGCTTGCGCTCTTTTTTGAGGCTTACTTGATTAAACAGCTCTCTCTTCAAGAGTCGGTAGTTACCAGTTCGACAGCCCTTTTGGGAATGTTGCCTAAGGGGATTGCCCTTTTGACAATTACCTCTCTTTTGACGGCCGTTATTAAGCTTGGAATGAAACATATCCTGGTGCAGGAGATGTACTCTGTCGAAACCTTGGCGCGTGTCGATGTGCTTTGTTTAGATAAGACAGGGACAATTACGCAAGGAAAGATGACCGTTAAGGGTCTGAAACTACTGTCAGAGCGTTTCACTAAAGAGGAGTTGGAGCGCTTGCTTGCGGCTTACATGCAGCATAGCAAGGATAACAATGCAACGGCTCAGGCGATTCGGAATGCCTATGAAGGTCTGGAGCATCACTATCAGGTAGGGGATATTATTCCATTTTCAAGTGATCGTAAATGGGGTGCTATGAGCATTGACGGGGTAGGAACTCTCTTTTTGGGAGCGCCTGAGATGCTTCTTAAGGAAAATCCAAAAGCAGTCGATCAGGCTCAGGCTCGTGGTTCTCGTGTTTTGATTTTGGCATGGAGTCAGTCAGCGGTTGATACAGAGACCATGAGTTTGCCGAATGATGTTGAAGGCTTGACCTTGCTCGAAATTGCCGATCCTATTCGTGAGGATGCTGCAGAAACTTTGGAATACCTACGTTCAGAAGATGTGACGCTTAAGATTATTTCTGGTGACAATCCTGTGACGGTTTCTCATATTGCCCACCAGGCTGGTTTTGCGGATTATCAAAGCTATATTGACTGTTCTAAGGTCAGTGATGAGGAGTTGGAGGCTTTGGCTGAAGATACGGCAATCTTTGGCCGCGTATCTCCACATCAGAAGAAGTTGTTAATCCAAACCCTTAATGCCAACGGGCATACCACAGCTATGACTGGTGATGGTGTCAACGATATTTTGGCACTACGTGAAGCGGACTGTTCGATTGTTATGGCTGAAGGGGATCCCGCTACTCGTCAGATTGCCAACTTGGTGCTTATGGATTCGGAGTTTAAGGATATTCCTGAAATTCTATTTGAGGGACGTCGTGTGGTTAATAATATTGCCCACATTGCACCTATTTTCCTCATTAAAACGGTCTATTCCTTCCTTTTGGGACTTATCTGTATTGCCAGTATTGTTTTTGGAAAGGCAGAGTACCTCTTGGTCTTCCCATTCATTCAGGTTCAGATGACTTTAGCGGGGCAATTTATCGAGGGTCTTCCACCATTTATTTTGACCTTCGAACGTAATATACGACCTGTTGAGAAACATTTCCTCAGACGTTCGCTCCAGTTGTCTATTCCTAATGCCTTGATGCTGGTTATCAGTGTTCTTATTTTCCATCTATCTCAGGTCTATCTTGGTATGAGCAATACGGACATGCTGACGCTGTCTTACTATATGATGGGATCAACGGGTGTTCTTGCCGTTATTCGTGCTTGTATCCCGTTGAATAAGGGGCGTGTGGCCTTGATTATTTACTCAGTCTTTGGTTTCTTAATTAGCTCTTACTATCTTCGAGATGTGATTGAAATTTCGACACTTAATAGCTACACCTTGCCAATCTATCTGGTAGCAATGGCTATCTGTACACCGCTTTTCTTCTGGATTAGCTACAAACAAGGTGCTTTCCAAAAAACATAAGTCAAAACTCGAGCTTGGTAACAGGCTTGAGTTTTTTTTGATACCTCAACAGTAGGAAAGACCTTGATGTGTATGAGGTATGGTACAATAGAGGCATGAAAATAGTAGGGCACTTGACACCAAAAGCCATTAAAGCTTTTGATTTGGACTACAAGCCTGGCGAAGAAATCACGCTGTCTGCACAACGTAAGAAGCATATGGAAAAACATCGCCAGGAATTCAGTGATTTTGATGCCACCTATGAGCGTATTCCAGAGATTATTGCTCATCCGGACTATATCGGTCGCCATCCTAATGGCCAGTCCTTGGAATACATCAAACGCATTGATGGTAACGTTCTAGTGGCTGTCAGATTATGTGATAAACTTAATGTCCGTACCATGTTCGTGATTAAAGATTCTAAGCTGAAAAACTATCTAAATGCTGGTAGAGCTAAGAAAATGTGATATAATATAGGTAAGAGTTAACAACGAGGGCGGAAGAGGCAGCCGCCGCACCTTCGGGTCTGAAAGAGATGCAGGACTGTCACCCTGCCGTTGTTTATCAAACCGAGAAGTCCCTTTTGGGGCTTTTTTATTTTGTAAATTAAGAGGACGATAATATATAGCTCTCTGGCTTAGGTATGGACGAATCTTATAAGGGAGGAATTGTCAAAATTAACAGAAAATTCTTGACATCCCTCTAAAAAGGAGTACAATAGTTAGTAAATCAGAAAGTAACTGGTCTTAGATTTTCAGGGAGCCTGCGGTGATTGTGAGTAGGTAATCGAGATGAGCGAACATTGGGCTGATTGGATGATAATGAGAAGGTAATACATATTCTTCTCGGTTGGCACCCCTTACCGTGCAACTCCTTGTTAGAGGAGATAGAGATGATGGTCGTTTTTTTGGAGACCATTAACTGAGGTGGTACCGTGTTAAACTAGATTTAATGCCCTCACAGAGTTTTTCTCTGTGAGGTTTTTTGTTTAGTTTTGTCCAATCATAGTTGCTATGATTACATCTAAAGGAGATTTAGTTGCTCCAGTGGCAGCTAGTCTTTGCAAGCTGTGACAGGATTTTGCATCAGTCTTCTTACTCTCGATAAACCAGTTTGAAAGGAAATATTATGAGAAAAATTTTACCAGCCGATACCTTAACACCAATCTTGGCTTATATGCGTGTTCAAGGGGAACACAAGGTTATCCTTGAATCTATTCCTCGTGAGAAGGAAAATGCACGTTTTTCTATTGTTGCCTACAATCCGGTCTTTGAAGTGACCTTCAAGGATGGTGTTCTTTATGAAAATGGTAAGGCGATTGATCAAGATCCTTTCGAATACTTGGACCAAGTAACAGTCAAGGGCATCAAGTCTGACCTACCTTTCGCAGGTGGTGCTATCGGGTTTGCAGGCTATGACATGATTGGTCTCTATGAAAATATCGGTGAGATTCCAGAAGATACGATTGGAACACCTGATATGCATTTCTTCATCTATGAGTCTTATTTGATTTTTGACCACAAGAAGGAAAAGGTATATGTGGTTGAAGACAATATCTACTCTGGTCGTGACAACGATGCGGTGCGTCAAGCTCTTGGTCAGGTGGTAACCAATCTCCAGACTCAGGCGCCAAACGAGTTTACACCTCAGGCCTTGCAAGCCTTGCAATTTTCAAATCATATCGAAAAAGAAGTCTTCATGGATATGGTGGCTAAGGCCAAGAAACTTATTCGTGAGGGAGATATGTTCCAATGTGTGCTTAGCCAACGCTTTTCGGCGGACTTTGAGGGAGATCCTTTGGATTATTACCGTAACTTGCGTGTGACCAACCCATCAAACTATCTTTATTTCTACGATTTTGGAGATTATCAGGTGATTGGTGCTAGCCCAGAGAGTTTGGTTTCAGTGAAAAATGGAGAGGTGGTAACCAATCCGATTGCTGGAACTCGCCCTCGTGGTACTAATGAGGCGGAAGACGCTGCTTTGGCAGATGAACTCTCACATGATGTTAAAGAAACTGCGGAACACCGTATGTTGGTTGACTTGGGACGTAATGATATTGGTAAGATTGCTAAAAATGGTACGGTCAAGGTGACCAAGTATATGGAGGTTGAGTATTTCCGCTATGTGATGCACCTTACCAGTGTGGTTAAGGGGCAACTCTTGCCGGAATTGACAGCACTTGATGCGCTTAAATCAACCCTACCAGCTGGAACCGTATCAGGAGCACCTAAGATTCGTGCCATGCGCCGTATCTATGAGCTTGAGCAGGAAAAACGTGGTATTTATGCGGGAGCTATTGGTTATCTGTCTGCGACAGGAGATATGGACTTTGCCATTGCCATCCGTACCATGATTCTCAAAAATCAAAAAGCTTATGTTCAAGCAGGTGCAGGTGTTGTTTACGATAGTGTTCCTGAAAATGAATTTTACGAAACGATTAACAAGGCGAAAGCTATGACAAGAATAGGAGATGCCCAATGATTTTATTAGTTGATAACTATGACTCTTTTACCTATAATTTGGCACAATACCTAGGGACATTTACAGAGGTAAAGGTCTTGCGTAACGATGATGAGAACCTCTATGAAGAGGCGGAAAAAGCTGATGGGCTAGTCTTTTCACCGGGTCCAGGTTGGCCAGCTGATGCGGGTAAAATGGAAGCCTTGATCAAGGATTTCGCTGGTAAAAAACCGATGATGGGAATTTGCTTGGGGCATCAGGCTATTGCGGAAACTTTTGGTGGTAAACTTGGCTTGGCTAAAAATGTCATGCATGGAAAACAAAGTAACATCACTTTTGAAACACCATCGCCTATTTTTAAGGATATCGACAATGATGTCCCAATCATGCGTTACCATTCCATCGTTGTTGACCAAATGCCAGAGGGCTTTGATGTGACAGCTATCACAACTGATGATCAAGAAATCATGGCCATTCAACATAAGGAGCTACCTATTTACGGTTTGCAATATCACCCAGAAAGCATTGGAAGTCCAGATGGACTTAAGATGGTTGAAAATTTCGTAAAAATCGTTGCAGGCTAGTTGGACAGTCTTTGGACTAGATTTGTCTATGCTCAAAATCTCTCGCGTGCATCAGAAAACATTGAACAGTTTTTAAAAGGAAAACAGATATGAAAGAAATATTCCTACAAATCTCAAACCGCCAAGACTTGTCTCAAGATCAAGTCCAAGCAGTCTTTGACCGTATTCTCAAAAATGAAGTTTCAGAAAGCCAAATCGCTGCCTTCCTTATGGGGCTTAAGACTAAGGGGGAAACAGCAGATGAAATCACAGGTATCGTGCGTGCCCTCAAATCACATGCGACTGTCTTGCCTGAGACCTTCACAGATGCTATGTGTAACTGTGGAACTGGTGGGGACCAGTCTTATAGCTTTAACATTTCGACAACGGTTTGCTTTGTCCTAGCAGCAGGTGGTATTCGTATGGCCAAGGCTGGTAACCGTTCGATTTCCTCTAAATCTGGTTCGGCTGACGTCCTTGAAGCCCTTGGAATCAACGTTGCAGCATCACCAGAAACCCTATCTAAAGCACTTGATGAGGTTGGTTTGGCCTTTATCTTTGCTCAAACCATGCACCCAGCTATGCGTTTTATCGGTCCAGCCCGCCAAGCTCTTGGGATTCCAACGATTATGAACTTGGTTGGGCCACTGGCTAATCCACTTGACCTTGAGACACAACTCATGGGGCTTTATCGTGTGGAATTACAAGAAATTGTTGCTAATGCTATTCAACAGTTGGGACGTAAACGTGCGGTTATTATCACAGGTCCTGACAATATGGACGAAGCTGCCCTCTATGGCACCAACACCTACACCCTTTTGGAAGATGGTCACATCAGCCAGCACACTTTCACTTATGAAGATTTGGGTATGGAAAAGGTTGAGTTGTCTGATATCACAGGTGGTGATGCTAAGGAAAATGCAGAGATTCTCCTTAGTGTCTTGAAAAATGAAGCTAGTCCTTATCTTGAAACAACAGTGCTTAATGCAGGTCTTGGCTTCTTTGCCAATGGTAAGGTTGCGACCATTAAAGAAGGTGTTGAGCTTGCTCGTCAATTGATTGCGGACGGCTCAGCCCTAGAAAAACTTCGCCAACTCCAAGAGGTACAAGTATGAGTAAAGCCTTTCTCCCAACAATCTTAGAACAAAAAGAAAAAGAAGTGGCTCAGTTGGTCATGGAAGACTTGCAGCCCTTGCGTCAGACCTATCGTCTTTATGATTTTCTCAAGTCAAATCAAAACAAGCTGCAAATTATTTCTGAAGTGAAAAAAGCCAGTCCAAGCATGGGTGATATTAACCTAGATGTGGATATTGTGGCTCAGGCCAAGACCTATGAAGAAAATGGGGCAGCTATGATTTCTGTTTTGACAGACGAAGTCTTCTTCAAGGGTGATATTTCCTATTTGAAAGAAATTTCGTCACAGGTGGCTATTCCAACCTTGGCTAAGGACTTCATTATTGATGAGAAACAGATTGTGAGTAGTCGTAATGCGGGTGCGACAGTCATTCTCTTGATTGTAGCGGCCTTGCCAGAGGCTCGCCTCAAGGAGCTCTACGATTTTGCGACAAGCCTTGGCTTGGAAGTCTTGGTTGAAACGCATAATCTGCCAGAATTGGAAGTTGCTCATCGTATTGGTGCTGAGATTATCGGCGTTAACAACCGTAATTTAGTCACTTTTGAGACAGATATCAACACCAGTCTTGAGTTATCAACGCATTTCAAGGACAAGCCTGTTTATATTTCTGAGTCGGCTATTTTTACAGGTCAGGATGCTGCCTTAGTTGCCCCATATTTTAATGGGATTCTAGTAGGAACTGCCCTTATGACAGCTGAAAATGTGGCTGAAAAGGTCAAGGAGTTGCAAATTGACAAAGGTTAAAATTTGTGGACTATCGACACCAGAAGCGGTAGCAACTGCAGTTGAAGCAGGTGCTGACTACATTGGCTTTGTGTTCGCCAAAAGCAAGCGTCAAGTGAGTCTTGAACAAGCTCACGAGCTGGCTAAAGGGGTGACAGGCCAGACAAAAATTGTCGGTGTCTTTGTTTCACCTAGTCTTGAGGAGTTGGAAGAAGCGATTAATCAGGTTCCCTTAGATATCGTTCAGATTCATGGAACTTTTGATGAAGCTCTGATTCCAAAGATATCAGTACCAGTTATTAGAGCTATTCAGATTTCGGATAGTGAGTCTCAAGTCAAGAGCCAGGCGGATTATCTTCTTTTTGATGCTCCTATTGCTGGCAGTGGTCAGACCTTTGACTGGCAACTCTTGGCGGACAAACAGATTGAACAGGACTATTTCATCGCTGGTGGCTTGACTGTGGACAATGTGGCAGAGGCCAAGGAAACTTTCCAGCCCTATGCCTTAGATGTGTCCTCAGGTGTCGAGACAGATGGTCACAAAGATTTAGATAAGATTAAAGCATTTATAGAAAGAGTGAAAGCATGACATATCAACAACCTGATGCAAAAGGATTTTACGGAAAATTCGGTGGTCAGTTCGTTCCAGAAACGCTGATGACAGCCGTTATTGAATTGGACAAGGCCTATCGTGAGGCCAAGGAAGATCCAAGTTTCCAAGCGGAATTGGATGATCTCCTCAAAAACTATGTGGGCCGTGAGACGCCTCTTTACCACGCCAAACGTTTGACTGATCATATTGGTGGAGCGCAAATTTATCTTAAACGTGAGGACCTTAACCACACAGGTGCCCACAAGATTAACAATGCCCTTGGTCAAGTTTTACTTGCCAAACGTATGGGCAAGAAGAAAATCATCGCCGAAACTGGTGCAGGTCAACACGGTGTTGCAACAGCGACAGCCGCAGCCCTTTTCGACATGGACTGTACAATCTATATGGGTGAGGAAGATGTTAAACGTCAGGCGCTTAATGTTTTCCGTATGGAGTTGCTTGGTGCCAAAGTTTTCAGTGTTACAGATGGTTCGCGCGTGCTTAAGGACGCTGTAAATGCAGCCCTTCGTGCTTGGGTAGCAGGTATCGAGGATACTCACTACATCATGGGATCTGCCCTTGGTCCCGCACCATTCCCAGAAATTGTTCGTGACTTCCAATCTGTCATCGGTCGTGAAGCCAAACGTCAATACGCAGAGATTTCTGGCGGTAAACTGCCTGATGCCGTCATGGCTTGTATCGGTGGTGGTTCAAATGCTATCGGTATGTTCTACCCATTTGTTAATGATAAATCAGTAGCCATGTATGGTGCTGAGGCTTCTGGTTTGGGGCTTGATACTGAAAAACATGCCGCAACCTTTGCCAAAGGCCGTCCAGGTATCCTTCATGGAGCGCTTATGGATGTCCTCCAAGATGCCCATGGTCAAATCATGGAAGCCTTCTCTATCTCAGCTGGTCTGGACTACCCAGGGGTTGGTCCTGAGCACTGTTATTTCAACGAAATTGGACGTGCGACTTACGACTCTATCACAGATGAAGAAGCTCTTGAAGGCTTCAAACTTCTGTCACGTTTAGAAGGTATTATCCCAGCTCTTGAGTCTAGCCATGCCATTGCGCTTGCGCAAAAAGTGGCAGCTAAGATGTCGCCAGATCAAAGCCTCATCGTCTGCCTCTCAGGTCGTGGGGACAAGGATGTTATGCAGGTTAAAGAACGTTTCGAAGCTGAAGCAGAAGGGAAATAAACCATGACAAAAACACTAACAAAACACCTACAAGCTATCAAAGACAGTAAACGTGGCATTTTTGTACCTTATATCATGGCTGGTGACCATGAAAAAGGTCTAGACGGGCTCTTTGAGACTATCGCTCTCTTAGAAAAAAGTGGTGTCTCAGCTATTGAGGTGGGTATTCCATGGTCAGACCCTGTGGCCGATGGTCCCGTTATTGAACTGGCAGGACAACGTAGTTTGGCTAAAGATGTGACTTTGACAGCTATCATCAAGAAGCTTCAAGAACAAAAAACACAGGTACCTTTGGTTATCATGACCTACATCAACCCAGTTTATCAATATGGTATCGAAGCCTTTGTTAAGGATCTTGCAGATACATCTGTCAAGGGGCTCATTATTCCTGATTTGCCAGACGAACACGCTGACTTTATCACCCCTTATTTGAAAGACAGTGATATTGCTCTCGTGCCTTTGGTAAGCTTGACTACAGGTATTGACCGTCAGAAACAGTTGATTGATGGTGCAGAAGGCTTTATCTACGCCGTTGCCATCAATGGCGTTACTGGTAAGACTGGTAATTACCGTGATGACCTTGATAAACACTTGGCTAACTTGACTGCTCATGCTGACATTCCAGTCCTCACAGGTTTCGGTGTGTCAACAGAGGAAGACATCAAACGCTTTAACGCTGTGTCAGACGGTGTTATCGTGGGATCAAAAATCGTCCGTGACCTTCACGACGGTAAGGAAGAAGACGTCGCTGAATTTGTTACATTCGGTTCACACTTTGAAAAATAGCAGATGATACTCTCCAGAAATGGGGAGTATTTTTTATCAAATCATTCTTTGGGACAATTTGATTTTCTTAGTTATCAAGCTTATAATATGGGTGGATTGTAGCGAATTAAATTTATCTCTTGTTTTTATTTTCGTCTTACTTATAGAAAGAAGGTAGACACATGAAAGTATCATTGAGGGTAATACTAGGGGTCTGTTTCTTAATAGGAGCCTTACTCTTTTTCTATCGAGGAGAGAATCACTATGCACTGATTTTTCTTTTGGTTGGTGCCTTGTATCTCTACAAAGGTCTGAGTTGAGAGTTAAATCTCGTAATCAGCTTTTGTATATCTCGTATCGAATGAATAAGCCTTCTTAGTGACATTTATGTCACTATTTTTTTCTTTTTTTAGCTATAGACTGATTTTATAGCTAAAAAAAGAAGAGAAGGTATCACTAAAGATGATTGATTATATTTTTTCATTCTTTGTATCAAATAAAAAAGCTCTAGCAATACTCTTTATGATAATTTGCTTGGCTGTTATTTATCCTGGCATGTTTACATTTTTGTATGGTGAAGGCAGGAATTTTGGACGTAGCCTCGTCCACTCAATCTTATCTTAGTAAAGTGTGACACCTCTTAGGAGGTGCTTTTTTAATGCGTTGAACTATTGAAGGCTAATATGCTCAGTGTTACAATAAGGGCAATGAAAAAGAAAAGGTTTAGAAATCGTTAATGTTTACCAACAATTCCAGAATTATTTTCCTTAATAGGTTTTTGTCGCTGATTATCGAGTACGGTTATGCGATAGCACTGAGCATTATTTTCTCTAAAATCTCAGTGGACTATGTCTTAGGGTTATGGATTGCCAAATTCTTAGGAGGGATTCTTGCCAATGTGGGACATCAATTTGTAGGAAAAATCACAAATAAAAAATATGTTTTGATTGGTATTGAATTGCTTAAGGCAGTCTGTCTGGCTTTGATTTATCTTGCCATGGGTAGTGTTTTTGTATTTGCTTTGGTGGTTTTGACTGAAGTGCTGACGACTTACTTTAACAGTTTGTTGTCCTCAGCGGTGCCTGTGCTTGTTAAAAAAGCCAACTTACAAAAATTTAACAGTACCTATACCATGATTGGGTCGGCTTCCTATTTCTTAGCACCTATGATAGTTGGTCTCTGGGGTAGCCTTGATTTAGGGAGCTTATTTTTGGTCTACAGTGTGCTAACGCTACTAGCAACCCTCTTGTTGTTTAAACTGGGACCGATTATTTTTGACCGTGAGAATGATTCAGAAGAGGAGGTTTCTTCCAGTCAAAGTAGTCCTATTTTTGGAAGGCAGAGTGTCGTCCTTAAGATGGTTATGATGACTATACTCTTACAATCAGTGGGTGTCTTATATGATGCATATGAGGTTATCTTCCTGACCAAAGATGTCGGTATTTCTAGTCAGGCATATTCTTTCTCTCTGTCCTTCTTGGCCATTGCCTTTCTAGCAACGAGTTCAATTCTATCTTTCAAAAGTCTCACTAAATACTCCCCTATGACCGTTTACTTGTTGGGGTCTCTTGTCTATTTGGGTTACGTTGTCGTCTTTCCATTTGTACCTAACCTACCGACTGTTTTGCTTAGCTATATCTTTTTAGCAGTTGGTCAAACTATTTCTGGAATCTCGCAAAATGTTTACCTGCAAGAGAAGTTGAATCCCCTACAGCTCAACAAGCTTTATTTGAAAATCGAGGTCTTGAATCAGGTTTTGACAGGGATTGTTGTATTTGTCAGTGGTATGCTTATTAAGAGAGGTCTGCAGGTCACTACGATTTATTTGGGATACAGTCTTCCAGTCATTATACTCGTCTTGGGAATAATGCTTATGACTAAACTGTATAAGAGAAATCCTGAGGCATAACTTTTATCCAAAGATAATGAAAACATTCCAAGGTCCTTGAAGTGATCTTGGAAATTTTTTTAAAAATAAATCTACAAATGTAAACAAAACTCTTGACACGTTTCTAAGATAGCGTTAAAATGAATTTACAAACGTAAACGAATAACGAAATTCAGAAAGGAAATATCATGCTGACAATTTCATCTGCGGAATGGGAAGTCATGCGAGTGCTCTGGGCTAAGGGGCAGGCGACTTCTTCAGAGATTATAGCGATTCTAGCTAAAAAGCTTGACTGGTCGGCTTCGACAGTTAAGACCTTGCTTGGGCGTTTGGCGGACAAGGGTTACCTAACCAGTCAGCGTCAAGGACGAGGGTTTATCTATCAAGCTAGCTTGGGGGAAGATGAAGCGAATTTTCAAGCTTTAGAGGCTGTTTTTGACAAGATTTGTTTGACCAAACACAGCGATTTGTTGGGACAACTCATGGCAAAGACACCCATGACCCAAGCTGATGTGGATAAGTTACAGGCCTTGCTTCTAGCAAAAAAACCTGTGGATCAGGTGGTTTGTGACTGTGTGCCAGGCCAATGCGCCTGTGGGCATCATATGGAGGTGATATAGGAAATGGCAAAAGAAACCTTTGTGGTTAATGGGATGACCTGTGCATCCTGTGTAGTCAATGTTGAAAATGCTGTTAATAAGTTGGATGGTGTGGACAAGGCTGTGGTTAACCTAACCACCGAAAAAATGTCTGTGGACTATGCTGGGGATAAGGTCAGTCCAGAAGCTATTGAAAAAGCTGTGGCTGACGCTGGTTATGAGGCCGAAGTCTACAACCCAGATACAGCTAAAAGTCAGGAAGAACGTGAAGAGGACAAGATTCACAAGGTGCGTGAGCGTCTCATTTGGTCATCAATCTTCACCGTTCCCCTCTTTTATCTAGCTATGGGTCCAATGGTCGGTCTACCTGTGCCAAACTTCTTGTCTCCTCATCATGCAGCCTTGACTTATGCCTTGGTTTTGCTAGTTTTGACAGTGCCCGTCATGTGGCTGGGCCGTTCCTTCTATAGTAATGGTTTTCGTACCTTGGCCAAGGGTCATCCTAACATGGATGCCTTGGTAGCCTTGGCAACATCGGCAGCCTTTCTTTATAGTCTTTATGGTACTTACCACATTTCATTGGGGCATGCCCATCACGTTCACCAACTCTATTTCGAGTCGGTGGCCGTTATCTTGACCCTGATTACTCTTGGTAAGTACTTTGAAACCCTCTCTAAGGGTCGAACTTCAGAAGCTATCAAGAAACTCATGCACTTGTCAGCCAAGGAAGCAACTGTCCTTCGTGATGGTAAGGAAGTTAAGCTTCCTGTGGATAAGGTTGTTCTTGGTGACCATATTGTGGTCAAACCTGGGGAAAAGATAGCCGTGGATGGTCAAGTGATTTCTGGCAGCTCTGCTATTGATGAGAGTATGCTTACAGGTGAGTCGCTTCCTATTGAAAAATCAGCTGGTAAACCAGTATTTGCAGGTTCTATTAATGGTCAAGGTAGTCTGATTTATGAGGCGGAAAAGATTGGTAAGGACACCTTGCTTTCCCAAATCATCAAATTGGTTGAGGATGCCCAACAAACCAAGGCTCCTATTGCCAAGATAGCCGATCAGGTGTCAGCGGTCTTTGTTCCCGTTGTCATGGCTATCGCCCTTGTTTCAGGTCTCTTCTGGTACTTTGTCATGGGACAAACCTTTACCTTCGCTATGACAGTAGCAGTTAGCGTCTTGGTTATTGCTTGTCCATGTGCATTGGGACTTGCGACACCGACGGCTATCATGGTTGGTACAGGGCTTGGTGCAGAACACGGTATTCTCTACAAGCGTGGGGATGTGCTCGAGTTAGCTCACAAGGCTGATGTCCTCGTCTTTGACAAGACAGGAACCATTACTCAGGGCAAACCTCAGCTAGTTTCTAGCTATACTTATGGCAATAGCGGAGCAGCCTTGCAACTTTTGGCATCCTTGGAAGCCAAGTCTGAACACCCTTTGGGTCAAGCTATCCTTGTGGCGGCAGAGAATGCTAACTTGGACTTGTTAGAAATGGATAATTTCTCAAGTTTGACTGGACGAGGACTAACTGCTAGCTATGCAGGAAAAACTTATCTAGCTGGGAATCAAACCCTTATGGCAGAGGAAAAAGTCGACTTGACTTCAGCACAAGCTGATTTCCAAAACTTGACAGCTGATGGTCAGACACCGATTTTCTTGTCTGAAGATGGTAAGTTAATCGGACTCTTTGGTGTAGCTGATCAGGTTAAAGCGGATAGCGCCGATATGGTGGCGGCCCTTCATCAAATGGGCAAGGAAGTGATCATGTTGACTGGTGATAATGACCAAACAGCCCAAGCCATCGCTCAAAAGGTTGGTATCAAGCGTGTTATCAGTCAAGTGCTTCCGCAAGAAAAATCTAGGGTGATTAGCGACCTTCAAGCAGAAGGAAAATCAGTCATCATGGTTGGTGATGGTATCAATGATGCCCCAGCCCTTGCGACTGCTGATATCGGTATTGCCATGGGTTCAGGGACAGATATTGCCATGGAAAGTGCCGATATGGTCCTTATGAAACCAAGCCTCATGGATGTCGTTAAGGCTCTGAAAATTAGTCAGGCGACAATCACAACGATTAAAGAGAACCTCTTTTGGGCCTTTATCTACAATATCTTGTCTATCCCAGTGGCCATGGGTGTCCTCCACCTCTTTGGAGGTCCCCTACTTGACCCAATGATAGCAGGACTGGCCATGAGCTTTAGCTCTGTCTCCGTCGTTCTCAATGCTCTGCGACTCAAACGCCGCAAAGTCTAAGCGTCAGTTACTTATAACTCCCGCCACTTAAGCTGTGTATCAAAAAAATAATTAAAGAAAAGGAAGAAAGAAAAATGACAAAAACATATAATATTACAGGAATGAAATGCCAAGGTTGTGTCAACACCGTTACCGAAAAACTCTCTGCTGTCAAAGGCGTAGACAAGGTTCAAGTTGACCTCGAAAACAAACAAGTCACTATCGAAGGTAAACCATGGAAGTGGTCTCTCAAACGTGCCCTTAAAGGCACTAAGTTCGAACTTGGTGATGAAATTTAAGACAGGAAAAAAACAGCTATCAGGCTGTTTTTTTCTGCCCATAATCTTTTTGAAAATCCCTCTCTTTTGTGATATGATTAAGGTAATTATGTTCTCAAAATTGAGACTAGAAAATCAAGAAAAGAAAACGGTATACCTATGTCTAAACAAATCCTTATCCTTCTCTACGGTGGACGTTCAGCAGAACGTGAAGTGTCTGTACTCTCAGCTGAGAGTGTTATGCGTGCGGTGGATTACAGCGCATTTGAGGTTAAAACCTACTTTATCACTCAGTCTGGTGATTTTATTAAAACACAAGAATTTACAGAAACACCAGGTGATGACGAGAAGCTCATGACTAATGACACAGTTGTGGCTAGTCAGGCTATCAAACCGAGCGATATTTATGAAGCAGGCGCTGTGGTATTCCCAGTTCTTCATGGTCCAATGGGTGAGGATGGTTCTATCCAAGGTTTCCTCGAAACCCTCAAATTGCCATACGTGGGTACTAATGTTCTTTCTTCAAGTGTGGCTATGGACAAGATTATGACCAAGCATATTCTTGAAGTTGCTGGTGTGCCTCAGGTTGCCTACACAGTCTTCATCGAGGGTGAAGATTTGGAAGCAGCAGTAGCAGAGACACTTGAAAAATTAACCTTCCCAGTGTTTGTCAAACCTGCTAACATGGGGTCATCTGTTGGGATTTCTAAAGCTGAAAATGAAGCAGAGCTTCGTGCAGCGATTGATTTAGCACTCAAATATGATAGCCGTATCTTGATTGAGCAAGGTGTGGTTGCCCGAGAAATCGAAGTTGGTATCCTTGGCAATACAAATGTTAAGACAACAGATCCAGGTGAAGTGGTCAAAGACGTGGCTTTTTATGACTATCAAGCCAAGTACATCGACAATAAGATTACCATGGACATCCCAGCTCACGTGCCTGCAGAAGTCATGACGCAAATGCGTGCCTATGCGGCTAAGGCCTTCCGTGCTCTCGGTGGTTGTGGTCTTGCCCGCTGTGATTTCTTCCTGACAGAGGATGGAGCCATCTACCTTAACGAGCTCAACACCATGCCAGGTTTCACCCAATGGTCAATGTACCCACTTCTTTGGGAAAATATGGGACTTTCTTACTCAGACCTTATCAAGGAATTGGTGGCCTTGGGACAAGAAATGTTTGATAAACGTGAAAGCCATTTGATTTAAGCACTATGATTTAGAACACAGACATCTTAGTCTCGGATAAATCTCTGAGACTAAGGTGTTTTTTTCTTTACAGAAATCTAGATTTTATTTATATCTTTTCTTTATCACCTCGATAAAAAATACATATTATCCAAATAATCTAACAGGTGGTAGAATAAATCTAACGTTTCAAATGAAATAAAGCAATTCGTTCGTGTTTGATGAAGATTTGCGTATCGCAATGATTATCAGAGGCGAGTGAAGGTCAAAGGGCTAGAAGTAGATGGCAGTCAGCAAGTGTTGACGGAATTTTCCACGCCTTTTGTATCTTGTAGAATTGAACACAGGCTAAATTCCTAGAGCAAAAGATAAACT